>CAZTJY010000018.1:0-38237 GCA_964613725.1 uncultured Parapedobacter sp.
GTTCATCGAGGAACACGATGTCGGGTTCATGCAGTATCGAGACCGAGAATGCGAGTTTCTGTTTCCAGCCCAGCGGGAGGTCGGCCACGAGCTTTCTCGCTTCCGATTGCAGTCCGAGCCGTTCTATGAGTGCATCGGTTTTGGACCGGAGCTCCTGGCTATTCAAACCGTATATCCCACCAAAGAAGCGGATGTTTTCCAACACCGTGAGATCCTCATACAAGGAGAATTTCTGGCTCATGTAGCCGATGTGCTGTTTGATGTGCTCAGTTTGCCGATATACGTCGAATCCGGCCACCGTGGCTTTGCCCGACGACGGCTTGGACAGGCCGCACAGCATCCGCATCGCCGTGGTTTTGCCCGCGCCGTTGGCACCCAGGAAACCGAATATCTCCCCTTTGTAAATCTCAAACGTAATTTCGTTGGTTGCGACGAAATCGCCGAACCGTTTGGTCAATTTCTCGGTTTTGATTACCGTTTCCGCGGGTGTCATGTGGTTAACATTTTAATGAAACAATCTTCAATGGTGGGTGTAATCGGCTTCACATCGATATCGTTGAACCCCGATGTTGTCAGGAGGTCCATTAGTTCGTCCGATAGGTCCCGGTTACCGCCTCCATCCGAATCGACGTGGATGTATTCACCGAATATATAGCCTGTAAAAGGAGGTTCATGGGCGGCCAATACCTGTGTGACGCGTGGCATATCCGTGGCTTTGACGGCATATAGCTTGCCGGGATAGTCGTTGATGATACCTTCGGGCGAGTCGATAGCCAATATATTGCCATGTTGGATGAGCGCGATGCGATCGCACAATGCAGCTTCGTCCATATACGGAGTGGATACCAACACCGTAATTCCCTGCTTTTTCAGTCGGCCCAGCATTTCCCAAAATTCTTTGCGCGATACCGGGTCCACGCCGGTTGTCGGTTCGTCGAGGAAGAGCACGGTGGGTTTGTGGATGAGTGCGCAGCACAGGGCAAGTTTTTGCTTCATGCCCCCAGATAGTTTACCTGCCCGGCGCTTTTTGAAGGGTTCCAACTGCACGTAGATGTCTTCGATGAGGTGGTAGTTTTCCGTTAATGAGGTATTGAATACCGTTGCGAAAAATTGGATATTCTCCGCTACGGTCAAATCCTGGTATAAGGAGAAACGTCCGGGCATGTAGCCCACTTGGTTGCGGATGTGGCGGTAGCCGCTGATGACGTCGTGGCCAGCCACAGTAGCCGAGCCGCTGTCGGGCAGCAAAAGCGTGGTCAATATGCGGAAGATACTGCTCTTGCCCGCCCCATCTGGCCCGATAAGGCCGAACAACTCACCGGCCGCTACCGAAAAAGAGACGTTCGTTACCGCTTTAACGGTGCCTTTATTGTAGGTCTTCGTGATGTTGTTTAATGTAACCATTTTTAAAATCTCACCTCCCCATACATGCCTATTTTCAGCAGCCCGTCATTCTTCACCCTGATCTTGATGGCATAGACGAGGTTCTCGCGCTCGTCTTTGGTCTGGATGGTTTTGGGTGTAAATTCCGCTTTGTCACTTGTCCATGCTATTGTTCCCGGGTATTCGCGGTACGTTCCATCGGCATCATCCACCAATACCGTAACCTGTTGGTTGAGGCGGATTTGTGCGAATTGCGGACCGGTAACGTATGCCCTTAGGATGATGGTCGATAGGTCTGCGATTTTGTACACCGGTTTCCCTACAGCGGTTGTTTCATTTACTTCGGCATATTTTACCAGTACGGTGCCCTCCATCGGGTTAACGATGTGGCTTTTGGCGAGCTGGTCTTCCAACTGCGCGATCTGTATTTCTAAGGGAGAAGCTTCCTGCGTGATGCTCGATGAGTTGATGCCTAGGTTGGATTCCTGTGCAGCGATTTGCTTTTTGATGATGGCTACCTGGGCATTGGCGTCGTCCAGTTGCTTTGGGGTTGCCGCATCGGCCTTTGCCATGTTGGCAACGCGCTGCTGTTCGCGTATCGCTTGGTCCAGCTGTTCGCGCAGGGCAGCCAATTGCGTCGAAATGTCGGGTTTTTTGCTCAACACCGCATCGATCTGCGCTTCCAGTTGACGTTTCTTTAGGTACAGTTGGGTGCTATCAATATAGCCCACGATTTGCCCGGCGTTGAGTAACTGGCCCTCTTCGATATCAAGCGCCCGGATTACCCCATTAGCCTCTGCAGATATGATGGTTTCTACGGTTTCGAACGTACCCGAAGCATCGTACGTCTGCTGTTTGTCCGCACATGATGCCGATAGCAAGGCGGCGAGTATTAGAATCTTTGCGTTGTCCATGTTGTTGATTTTGCAGGTTATGCTGTTTGTTAATATGGTTATCAATTGCCGGTGGTATACCCGATGTCGTATTGTGCTTTCAATAGTTGGAGTTCGTGGTGTGTTTTGGCTAGCCGGGCCTTACCCACCGCATGGGTTTCCCTTATGTAGTCGGCCGTGTTGATGACGCCATTTTCGAGCTGCGCAAGCGCGGCATCCCGCACCGATGTCCGCAGCGCGATAATGTGGTCGTCCGTGCGCAGCAGCTGTTCGTATTTGGCCGCTTCCATTTGCTGTTGCTGGAGTGAAAGCGTCGTGTTAAATAAGAATGTTTCCTGCTGCACATCGATGGCCGCTTCCTGCACGGCCAGTTGCGCCCTTTCGTTTTTCAGTGTGTAGAGGCCGCTTATCGGGATAGATAGCCGTACGCCGCCATAGTAGTAGGCTTCGAAATCGTTGCTCAACATGTTCAATGCGGGTCGGCCAACGCCGGCTTGTAGGAATAGGGCCAGCTTGGGGCGATTTTTTGCGCGGAGCAGTTTACGCGCCACGTCGATACCATTTTTCTGCTGTGCATACCAGCCCAATTCCGGCCGGGCGATTGCCAAAGTCATACTTGGGTGTACTGGTTTCTCCAGTACGGTGTGTTCATTTAGCGGTCGGTCTATGAATAGGCCGAGCATATGCAAGCACGACTCGCGGGCGGCCCGCAGTTCGGTGGCCTGCTGCTGTATATTGAGCCATTCGGCCTCAAGGAGACTTCCCTCGCTCTTCAAAACGGCGCCGTTTGCGATGGCCGCATTTGTTTTTTTCAGTCCGGCCTGGATGTCTTGCTGCAGCAGGTCGTTTTGGGCCAATTGTGCATCCAAAAGCAGGATGCCGAAGTACAATTGGTTCACCCGTTCCTTGATTTTGTGCAGTTCTACGTCCAGCGCCTGCTGTTTCACGTCGGCATCGGCGTCGATGGCTTGCTTATTCAATCGGGTTAAACCGCCGTCATATAGGTTTTGGTTTACTTCGCCGTAGAATTTGTATTGGTCCCTGTTCAGCGTGGGAACATCCATTCCCGGTAGCTGTATCGGGATTTCCGTCACCGCCGATTGGTAGGTAGCCTGCCCACTGATGTTGAATTGTGGTAGGGAGCGTTTGCTGTTCTGGTCAATGGCATACGAAGCGCTTCTTGCGATGAGGTGGCGTTGCTTTACGATGGGGTAGTTTTGCGTGGCCAGTGCGTGGCATTCTTGGAGTGTAAGTGTCGATGGTTGCGCATGGGCCCTTCCAATTGAGATTCCCAGCAAACAAATGAACAGCAATGGTACATACAGGTTAATCATCTTGTTTATTGTTTTGAATTAATCATTTGATTAATATATATCCAAAAAAAATCACGGTGCCTCCAGCATCGCGACGAACCATGTCTTGATCAGCTTTTTGCGTTCCGTCATCAGCGCAAAGGCCTGTTCTGGTTTCATGCCCGTAATTAGCTGGATAAGTGGTTTGCCGATAAATGGAAACACAACCAGGCCGAGCATATTGAGGATGAAATGGAGCGGGTTGACATCCGGTCGCCTTTCGGCAAGCTGTTTGAATAAGACCGAATCGGTGAGGTTCGTTTTCGTCTTCACCAAATTGGCAAACTTATCAGGATTGTTTCTGATTTCGCCCAAAACGAATAGCGGGATGTCTGGATTAGCCAGCAGGGTATCGATGTAATGTTCGGCGACCTGTTCTACTTTTTCCTCGATGGATGTATTCGCATCCATGATAATCGGGGCGATTTTGCCAAATAGGATCTGCATCTTTTCCATGATGACGATCTCGAACAGTTTTTCCTTGCTACGGAAATAGTAATTGAGTAAGGCCAGGTTTATGCCTGCTTCTTCTGCAATATCGCGTGTACGTGTAGCTGCATACCCTTTTTGGGTGAAGACCTTCCGGGCGGCTTCTTTGATCTTTTCCTCGGTGCTGAGGTCTGCTTCCTGCTTCGTTTTACCCATTCTTTCTTTTGCTACGCTGCAAATATAACAGGTTGTTTTGGTTTAACCAAATATTTTAATCATTTGATTAAATTCATAACGCTGCCCGTTCGCAGTCGAGCTTCGATTTGCCCTATTTTCTTTTTTTGAAAGCAAGCCAACAGATAAGGAGCGTTATATTTACCAGCACAGAAAATGCATTTGAAAGAATAATGGGAAGTTCATTTTTCAAAAATCCGTAATATACCCATAGGCTCACACCGGTTATCAGCACGCAGATTGTGGTAACCGATAGGTCGGTTGTTTCCCTCGTTTTGATGACCTTGACAAGTTGGGGCAACATGGCAATCGATGTAAAAACCCCCGCAGCAATTCCGATTACGTTTTCATAAGTCATCTATTGCCTGTTAAATGAGGTTCACTTCCCAATGCCTTATCAGCAAGTCTTTCTGATCGAATTTGGTTTCAAGGCCGGCTTTTGTCTGTTCCCAGTAAGCCTGATCGATCGCATCGACCAGCACCTCGAAAATTGCCAACACGTCCTTTTCTGTCTTTTCTTCCGTGTCTTTCCAAAAACCTTCAACGGGCGTTTGTTTATAAATGGTTACCCCGCCGAACTTTTCATTGAGGGCAGACCTGAGCTGCTGAAAATAGCTTTTGGGGAAACGACTACCGTCGATATCGATTAGGGGAACAAAAATTTGTACAAGCTTCATGGCATTTATCCAGCTGCTTGCATTAACAAGGTCGGCTATGGAATTGTTTCGATACAGCGATTACATTAGCGCAGCTGGGCCGGCCGAATGCCTGGGCCAGCTGCGGACGATTCCGGCCTCAGAACTTCCGGTATTCGCCGGTCAGGTATTGGTTGGCTTTTTCCTCTTTGAATTTGGCCGTTTCCGCATCCCAGTGTAGGGTTTCACCAGGGAAACGCCCGGCTATTGTCCCCAAAAGGATGGTCTCGGTAAGCCGTGATGCATACGCAAAAGGAGCCGAACATTCGCCTTTGCCCAAGCAGGCGTCCACAAATTGGTGGTAATGCTTGGGGCCTTCTGTGTCATAATTCCGGATGGGTTCGCCCAATCCGTGCTTTTCGGTCAGTTCGGCTATTTCGGCTGAGATGTCGACATACTTGCCCCTTACGATTTTCCGCGGCAACTGCATGAAGTGGGGTAACAACAAGCGGCCCTTCCTGCCCACAAACATCGCACCCTGATCGGGCAATTCGTGCAGGCCGGCTACCATGGGGTCCAGCGACACTTTCCCGTCACTTTTTATTTCCTTGCCGGTGTTCTTTCTATCTGCCTGGTCATCCATGCCCGGCAGCACGAGGTCTTCGTGTTTCGGCGGGGCGCCCGGACCATCATACCAGATCCATTTTAACGACTTGGTGGTGTATTCGGTGCCCGGAAACTCGTAGGTTACCGTATTGTGTTCGGGAAATCCGAAGCCATTTGTGGGTCGGCATTCGTTAGTGATGGTGCGTGGCACGTCAAGTTGCAGGGCATTATAAGGCGTATCAAAAATATGCACACCCATATCGCCCAATGTGCCGCATCCGTAATCCATCAACTTCCGCCAGACGCCAGGATGGTAAAAGCCCGCTTTGTAGGGCGGTTTGGGGGCGGTGCCTGCCCATAGATTCCAATGCAGTTCTTTTGGGATTGGATCCTCGCCCTCCGGTGGTGGGCCATCGTACCCATGGTTCTTCGGCGACCACGCGTGCACGGTATGGACCTTGCCGATGATGCCGGATTGGATCAGAAGCGTAGCCAACTTGTAGTCATAAAAAGAGTGCACCTGGATACCCATTTGGGTTACCAGGCCTTTTTCAGTAGCCAGTTTATTCATTGCCCGCGATTCAGACACATAGTGGCTGAGCGGTTTCTGGCAATAGACGGGCTTACCCAACTGCATGGCCAGCATGGAAGCCGGCGCATGGGTATGATCAGGCGTGGATACGATGACGGCGTCGATTTCATCGCGCAGTTCTTCCAGCATTACCCGGTAGTCGAAAAACACGCGGGCCCCCGGATGGAGCTTGTGTGCGGCGGATAAATTCAGGGCATCCACATCGCAGAGCGCCACCACATCGACTTTCGGATGAGACGATATGGCTTTCAAGTCTTCGGCACCCATGTTCCCCACGCCGATATGGGCCGTCCGTAAGCGACCACCTATCGGTAAAGCGCTCAGTAAAGAGGGGGCCAGTATAATGCCTAGTGCACCTAATGTGCTGGTTTTTAAGAATTCGCGTTTATTCATGACTTCGTGTGATCTGTTAAATCGTAGCCCAAAATAAAACTATTGTCTGTTTATTCCAATTCTATTTTTTGCAAACCCATTTCCGGTTTCCGATTCCCCAATCAAACGTTCGCCCCAGCGACCGGAATAACAGCTTTCGAATACACATATTTAGCTGCTTTTTGCAATGTTGAGATAAGCGTCTCAATAAGCTTTAAATCAGTGTTTTCTATTTTAATAATAAAATGTGTATTAATAACACTAAGCAAAGTGTGTAATAATGACACTAAGCATACAAATAATTGCGACATTAAGTTTACCTTTGTACCGTGATATTAGAGATAAGTTAAGTTCATTTTATATTTTCAACATGATCGACGAAATTTTACAACCAGAAGTAAAGAGCGAACAACCCGCCTCCCAAAGCACCGTCTCTTCGGTTAAGAGAAGGTCCACTTTTACTCCGGCTCGTTTCTCCGTAAGAGGATTGAGAAAACATCCTGGAATACAGATTGGCCGGAATCCACGAGTGATAGGGTAACAAAAACGCCATTTTGATTAACGGGCTGGCACAGCGGTGATTACTGTGGCAGCCCGTTTTGCATTTCTTGTGATAAGCTACCTTTCATCCGTACTAATCGACACATATTGCTGTTTGTCGATGTTAGATGAATCTTGTCGATTTAATGAATTTGCGCTCCAAAGAATGGGTTCCTTTGTAAAAAGCGAGAAAACCTTGATATGCGTTTACGTTTCATCGCCATTGGCTTAGGCGTTTTATTATCAGACATCTGCCCTTTAGCTGCACAAGGGCTTGCTCACGAGCACATCCATACCTATTTTTTGCACATCGATCTGCCACTACTTGACTTACCTTTCCAAAGGGATGCATCAGACACCGGTGAACTGTTCGATAGCTATTCGATGCAACAGGCACTCGCCGTGACACAAAACCTACACCGTGTCAACTACCATTTTAATAACAGACTCTGGCAGGGTATCATCCGCCCGGATAACAAACGGAAACGTATGTATAACCGCATTGCGGCAAACCTTACTTCCGGTTTGGTTGATTACGCTTTCACGTATTACGGCGTCGTATTTTCCGCCCAATGGATGCACGAAGAGTTCCACCGCACGGGACTGACCATCCGCGGTATCACATCGTACGATGAAACGTATAACCGCTTCAATGGGGGATTTGCTAACGGGTCGGTTAGCCGCGTGAAGGATGAAGACCTCATCCGATTGAAAAGAGAAGCGCCGCAAGAATTGGTCAGGAGCTTTGCTGCGGGTATCGAAAGCGAATTCTTGCTGCTACGCGGTTTACAGAAGGATAATTTTTTCAGTGGTGCAAAGCATGCCAACATTGCCTTAAATATATTACTCACCAAGCATGCCATCGATTACGTAAATCAGTTTAAACGAAGCGATTACAATGCGAGTATCGATAGCATGAATGCGCATGGATTGAAAATTATCGACCGCGACTTAGTGGGTTGGGACTTTACGCCGTGGGTGTATGATCTGCACCGGCCTGATGAACCCTACGAGGCGCGAGGGGTGCATCCCAGCGGCGAGGGAATAGACCGTGCAATCAAGACAACGGCGCTAACCGATGAGGAATACCGGTACTTGGAAAAGATGGGTAGGATGCAATACCTCAATTTTCTTTCACCTTTCATGGTGGGCATCAACCGCATCCGGTTAAACGACCAGACGGCATTCAACGTTGCGGTAAGGCACTACCTCAATTCGTTCGGATATGACCTCACGGCGGATTTCTTTGTCGACCATCGTGCAAAGCATTACCTCGTTAGCCTCCATGGATACCGAAACAAACATCGGATACTGCCTGGGGTAGGCGTGGAGCGAAGCCCTTATGTGTTTCGCATAAATGGACAAGAGCGTTTACTGCTACAGCCGTCGGCGATGGTATGGTTCCAACCCAGCGACTTCTATGATCGAACGGCACGCCCCGGCGGTGCACTCCATGTGCAGGGCTCTTATGTGTTAAGTAACACATGGCGCATCGTAGCGGTAGCCGAGGGGAAGACCCAAGGTTGGGTGGCCGGGAATCCCTACTTACAAGCAAAAGCCGGGTTTCGATTGGGGGTATCGGCTTCTTTCAATGCCGGGGGCCGGGGCTTGGCAACATTGCTGTAATGCGTGTTGGCAAAAATCGCCTTACCATGCATATCGTCATCAGGATGTCGTTTGTCCTCTTTATTGCAGGTGCACACCATGGTTATGCGCAGCGGACTTCCGGATTTATTCCTTTCCATCGGTTGGGTTTATCTTATCAAAGGGCATTCGGTGTAGATGTAGGATTAATTGTCTACAACACGCGATATGGATACCAAAGAAAAAGTTTTTACGACCTATCCGCGGGAGTAGAATCGTTATTCGCTCACCACGTGGCTTTTGTACCGAAGGTGAATGTCGATTTCGGCGTTCCCTTAACGTTGTCTAAAGGATCAACCCTTGGGGGCGGAGTTGACCTCGGCTGGTATACCGACTTTCGCGGAGGTGAATGGCGTGTTACCCCAAAGATCGGTACAACGCTGGGGTCAGTATTCAGGTGTTATTATGGTTATCACCATTACTTTTCGGACAATTTACCGCGCCGTACCACACGTCATCGCATTTCTTTCGAATTGAATATTGCTGCCATCCATGATTTCCATACCCGTTGATCCATTCGTTTAAAGCGTTGTTTTAAACAGCATCATATCTTTCAACCGCACTCCATTTTCATTAATGGGTTCCGTGTAATTTTCAATGAAGAAGTTTTCGCGGATACCCGATGGCACAAACCCATTCCGCTCGTAGAACCGCTGCTGCCGATATCCGGCATCAGCAGTACCTACCAAAGGTACCGATAGCCCATTGCCCGCGCCAGCAATCTGATCGCCTTCAGTAGCCAACTGCCTAATCCGATACCTTGATGTTGTTCGGCGACGGCAATGTTTTTTAATTCAATTTCCTTTTCGTTGAGCCGATGCAATACGAATACAGCAATCGGATGTTCTTTGCCAGCGGTATACACCACAAAACTGTCCGAAACGTGGATATACCTTTCAATGGCCGCATGGGTTTCATCGGCAAGCAGAAGGAGATCAAACGGCGGAACGTCCGCTTCGGTTAGCTTACGAATTTCACACCGCTGAATAAAATTATTAATCGGTAATTTATCCGGCAGTTCTTCGTCCAGGCGTGTCATTTCCATTCTGAGCGGTGAGGCAATGCTGCCAGCAAATTTTTGCGATTCTCGCCCCCGTAGTTAGAAAATAGGCTCATTAAAGGGCTGTTCAAAAAGTTGTCCGATGTAGGTTCCGTTACCGATAGGGTTCCAGCGCTTCCACCAATTCCCGGTAATCCTTCCGTGTCAATCCCGGTCCGTCGGTAATCTCCCACAAGGCATACTGTATCATGCCGTAAATTACCTGCCACTCAGGCGTCTCATAATCTGGTTCAAATGCATCCCAGGGATTATAATGTTGCGTGAGCCTTAACTTTGGATAGTCTTTCAGCAATGCGAGCAGTTGTTGGATGTTTGGGTCGGTGGTTACCACGCTCGGTTCGTACATGTCTTTGCCGATGGGGTAATTTCGCGTGTCCCATTGCTGGTTTTCCTCCCAAGGGAACGCCATGGAATGGTTGAGGCACCCTAAGCCAAGGTATACCGTGGTGGTATCTGCCGGTGTACCAACTTCCACGTATGTCGGGGGCACCTGGATACGAACGGTCGATGTCAGGATGCCGTTCTGCGTACGTCCTTCGTGTTTGAACAGGCAGATCAGGCCACCCGGTATCTCTACGGTGACACTTACGTTTAAGTTATTGACGAAGTTCACATCCGCGTAAAAGGTATTCATGCTGCCATGCAGCAACCCGAGGTCGGGATTGAACGGATAGTCCGGCCGTGCCACCAACTCGACTCCTTCGGGTAACTGCCAGGCGATACCCGCTGGAACGCCATCATTATCGCCAAATCCCGGTTGGTTTTCAGACGTAGGGATAACAATGTCCCAATCGTTACCTTCTTCCACTGGGTCGGGCCCGCCCGGCTCATCGCCTTTGCCACACGAGGCCAACAGCAAAATTGCCACGGTATAATACACCCACTTGCTCATCACGTTTATAGTTTGATAAATTCCACCCTTCTGTTTTGTGCTCGTCCGGCGCTCGTCTGATTATCGGCGATGGGTTCAGATTCACCCTTACCACCGGTTTCCAGCCGGCTGCCGTGAATCTGGTATTCGGTTTGCAGCATTTCGCGTACTGCGGCAGCCCGGCGCTCGCTGAGCGAAAGGTTGGCGTTTTCGTCGCCGCTGGCATCGGTGTGCCCTACAATGCAGACTCGGATATCCGGATGCTGGGCAAGTACGGCTGCGATGGCTTTCAACACACCAGCGGATGCTGGCTTAACCGTCGCAGAACCGGTGTCGAACAAGATGCCCGTCGTGCTGAACGAGCCCTCTTCCAGCAATTTGTGCCGTGTGTCCGGCAGGCCGCGCGCTATCTTGATGTTGCTAAAATACACCCCGATCTGTTCGTCGTTGTAAGGGCTGCTAGTCAGCCGGAAGAATAGCTGGTTGAACTCACCACTTTTTGGAATGCCTTTTGGCACGTCATAAAGCTTTTCACCATCCACCCAGACCCGTAACCGTTCCTTCTGTCCTTGGATGGCCACGCGCGAAATCCTCCCATACCATTGCCGTACCGAAGGGTTTTTGGTGGGGGTAACATGGAAGTAGCGGGTATACTTTTCGTAACTCTCAAGGGCAATATTCCCCGCATCGGCCATTGGCGACACTTCCACGTAGAATGATTTATCGCCTTTCGGGTCGGACAAAAGCTTGTTGGCGGTGGTTGATTCACTGCCGGCAGCAAGCAGGCCAAACTGAAACGAAGGCGGGAGCCAGCCTTTGAAGTCGAACTGTAGCACCATGTCGAACTCGACCGTGAAGTCCGGGCCGAATGGTTTTTCGTTATCAGTCAGCACGACCGTTCGCTGGGCCATGCGGAGCCATTGACCCGGGATGCCATCAAGCGTAACGACGACGGAACTGCCATTGCTGTTCCATCCTGTTGGCAACTCGCCGATGGCTTCGTCACCGAAATCAGTGGCGTACAGGATGGAGTCGCCGGGCACAAAGTCGTATTTGCTGAACGACTGGATAGCCGCCGGTTTGGCCGTCGCCGTATCCACCTCGGGCGCCGCTTTGGGCACCGACGTGTCATTATCAGACGTTGAGGTGCCGATTACCTTATCCATTTCCTTCGATACCGCTTTGTCCGTCTCGTCCAGTATTTTACGCGTCGCGGTTTGCTCCGCACGCTGTTTTATTTTGTTAAGGATCGACTGTGCCGCTGCGCCTGCCGGCAACGCCGCAAGGAGCACCGCTGAAATAGCGGTGACGGTAATAATTTGCTGTAAACGCTTCATAACTCCAATAATTAAATCCACGCAAAACTACCTCCTTGTCTCCATCGTTTTCCGGTGATTCGATGGACGGCAATATAAGGGCACAAACGTACTATAGCTTCGACGAATGTCTCCGCTCCCCTTATCGTCGTTTAGGGTCGTTTCATCGACGTTATCGAAGGTTTATCGAAAGGGTGGCAACCCGAACGGATTAACTGCGATACTTGCATGAAAAATACATATGACCACGTATAAGACATTCGCCTATCGGCTTGCAACGGGACTGTTTCTACTGCTGATGGTTTGCTGTAAAAAAGATACCCCTCCAGTCGACGAACCGGGCCCGGTTTTCGGAATACCGGAAGTGAAGCCCAAGGGACAACCCAACGGCGACGCTGTTTCAGTACTGCTCGGACCACAAGGAGGCGTGCTATGGTATGATGATGTCGTGCGACTGGAAATCCCTCCGGGCGCGGTCGACGAACCGACGATCTTCAGCATCCAGCCTATCACCAATACCCTCCACGAGGCCTCAGCACAAGTAGCTTTTCGGCTAGCACCGGAGGGCATCAGTTTCAATAAACCCGTCTCGCTTTCATTTATCTATCCATCCGATTCGGAGGGGGATCCAACGGCCCGTTCGGTAGCTTTCCAACGAAACGACGGTGTTTGGTGCGGCGTATCCACCCGTATGGACGCGGCCCAACGGCGGCTTACGATAGCAACCACACATTTCAGTGACTGGGTGTGGTTTGATATGCTGTCTCTCCGGAAGGAAAAGGAATCCATCCGGGCGGGCGAGACGGTCAACCTCAAACTGCTGGAGCAAATCTTAGGCGCCCTCATGCCCGTAAATTCCATCGATAGCGTGCCGCTGGCGGCCATGGACGATGTGGGCTCGTCAAAAGACATTTCGGTGAGCGGCTGGAAAATCATTGCCGGGCCGGGTACGCTGGAGCCGAAGCTCAACACCAAACTGGTACTCGGCGATGCCATCTATACCGCCCCACAAACGGTGAACGAACCCACGGATGTAGAAATACAAGTCGAGGTGGAAAGCAAAAGCGGGTACATCAGCGATCCCTCCGCACCCAATGGACGGCGCAAGCTAGGAAAAATGATTCTCGTGACGACTATCCGCTTGTTGCCCGAAACCTTCATACAGCTCAAGTTGAACGGTGTTGACCAAGGTTTGCCCCATGTGGGTAATGCCCGCATCGTTAACGGGGGGTGGCTTATCCGGTCGAGCGACGCACGGATAAACCTCACTCTCCAGTGCCAAGGCACGGAGCCTGGCACGTATACCGGCGGGCAGGCCAGTGGGCAGGCATGGCTATACCTCTCGCGTATGCAGGGGAGCAGTCGACGCTTTTTGAATAACTTCTACCGTTCTTGTGACGGCAACGAACACATCTTCAACGGGTCTGCTACCATTTCAATGGAGGACGGATTCATTGAAGGTTCCTTCGTCGGCAGCCTTTATCCGCCCGACGTGGAAAACTGTGAAATCCCGAAAGCTACGGCTGTGGAATTCACCTTTAAAATCAAACGTAGTGAATAACGCATTCTTTAAAACAATGAGATCCATGACAATGACAGCTTTCAGGCCACCAATCCACACCATGACTGGCTTATTGACCTTGTTGCTTATCGTTCAGTTATTTGCCAATTGTTCAAAAGCCCATCCAGATGCGCAAGACGATGGTCCCGAAGCCGGATTTTTAACCGGAAGCGTAAAAGACCACGCCGGTCAGCCTTTGGAGGGCGTACGCGTTCTCGTCGACCATAGTATCTTTTTCAACTCCAACATCTCAGGCGTCACGAACAGCCGGGGTACCTATTCCATTGACCTGCCTACAGGCTCTTGGCACGCGTTTGCCATACAGCAAGTGGTTTATCATGGTAAAACGTATTCGTTTTACCTGCATCCCGACAACCCAACAGGCTTCGGCGGTGAAGGCGCCGTACGCAATTTCGTATGGAAACTGTCAGGCGTTATGCCACCACCACTTTCCGGCCATTACGGTGGTTTGATTACGATCGACAACTTCCCGGGCGTATACATCGAAGAAAGCGCGATCGATTTCACGCTTACACCGGTGGGGCCGTTGATTGATGGAAGCACGGGAGAAGCGATCCGCTGTCGTGCGGATGATGGTTACCAAATAAAGGATATTCCTATAGGCCGTTACCGGCTTACGGCCACCTACGAGGGTAAACCGGTAACATTCCGCCGATAGAACTCGGAGGAAGCGTTCGTATCCGACTACGAACTCAATTTTGAGCCGCAGATTGCAGCGCAGTGTGATAACTGCGCCAAGGTGGAATACAACTGGCAACCGTAGCGACGGTTTGCTGACTGGTTAAAGCGTGAGGGATTTGATGATGTGCAAGAAGTGCTTGCCTACCCGGATTTCCTGCCCGTTTTCCATAACCACGTAAAGCCGGCCAATATCCCGATAACACGCTTCAATGTGCTCAATATTCACAATAAATGAACGATGTATCCGTAAAAATTGCATGGTATCCAACCGGTGCGCGATGCTGCCGATCCCCGACGAGCTCAGAAACTCACCTTGTACCGTATATACCACGGTGTAATCGCGTGCTGCTTTCAGGTAGTGGATGTCGTGCAGGGCGATACGGCGCAGTCGGTTGCCGTCCCCCACAAAGAGGTGCCGTCGTTGCAGCGGCGGGGCAGGCCCATCCGCTGGCAAATCGCTTATTGCCGGGTTGCAAGCCGCCTTTCGAAGCGCCGCATCCAACCGCGCGGCACCGTAAGGTTTTAGCAAGTAGTCGAGCGCCTGATGGTTAAAAGCCTGCACCGCATACGAGTCGTTTTGGGCGGTGTAAATGACCTTCGGCTGGTATTCGATATTACGGATCATGTCAAACGCCTTTTCGCCACCCAATTGTACATCCAGAAAAAGCAGATCGGGTTCGAGTGCATGGACATAACGGAGGGTTTCATAGCAATTTTCGCATTCGCCTATCACCCGAAATTCCGGGTGACGATCAATATGCCGCCTAATCTGTTGGCGATGCGACGGTTCCCGGTCGGCGATTAAAATGGTATTCATGTTCTCAGACTAATTATCGGATCCAAAGCTACAGCGATGTCTGGCATATAAACAGCGCGGTTGACCCGAAAAGGCGAATTACGTAGTACTACTGAAATCGCCGCGGAAGAGAGGCAGCCTGTAACATTTCAAGCCGTATTTTCGTATATTCGTTTAAAATAGAATGCCAACGTGTACCTCAAGACAAACTTAATTTTGCCGTTGCTCGTGTTTAGCATGTGTTGCCGCGCATGGGCACAGGAGTTTAAATCAGATAGCGTACGTGTTTTTGCGCTCATTGACATCGCTAACGAAAAGCAAGCGCAAGGATTTCCTGATTCGGCAGAGCATTACTTCAAAATGGCTGGCAAACTCGCAGAAGAACTCGATTCGGATGCCGGCCGGTTGGGTTTCGCGGGCCACTATTGTGTTTTCCTTTATCATCAGGTCCGCTACGACGAGGCACTTGCTATGGCTCAGCGACAGTTGGCGATCGGCCTCAAAATGAACAACAAACAAAAGGCCTCGTATGGTTATAACAACATCGCGCTCCAATACCAAGCGCATGGCAAATTGCGGCAGGCCGCCTCCGCCTTAATGAACGCGCTTGAGCTGTCCTCCAGCATCGAGCACCCCACGCGACGCGATTCGTCGGACCGCCGGAAATTCTACAATAATCTCAGTTCACTGCTTCTAGACTTGAACGATCTCGATAAAGGGTTGCAATATGCATTGCAATCACTTAAGATTGCGGAACAGCTACAGGATACCGTGGCCATAGGAATGAGTTTGGTGAATGTGCTCGTAGCCGAGGCGATGGCCTACAAGCTTAATGATGCGGAGCAACATGCCGAGCAGTTGCTCGCAATCGGGCAATCGTACGACGATGTCCAAACCGAACTGACCGCCTATATCAACCTCAGCGACATTTATCGGCGGCAAGGCCGCCTTCCACTCGCTTTGGAAACCTATCGTAAGGCTGAAGCATTAGTACCGCTGGCGCCACCGGGTAACGAAGTTTATGTGCTTTCGGGGATGGCTACGGTCTACAAGAACCTAGGACGCTATCACCAGGCCGATGCCTATTTCGGCAACGCACTCGCGCTCGCCGAGACAGAACTTGCCAAGCCCAAGCTCATCGAACTGTACCTATCTGGAGCACAAATCAAAGAAGGGCTGGGGGACTATCGTCAAGCCCTTTTTTTCAGAAAGCAGTATGAGCGCCTCAGCGACTCGCTATTGAATGCGGAAACGCAACAAACCATCCAGGAGCTGGAAGTAAAATACCAAGCAACGGAGAAGGAAAAATCATTGGTAGAGCAAGCGCTGACCATTAGCGAACAGCAGGCAAAACTCGATCGCCAAAACAAATGGATTGCGCTCACCGTTGCATTGATTGTTTTGCTGGCAGTGGTGTTTGTGTTCTACCGGCTTATCGGCCGGCAGAAGCAAAGAATAGCTTATTCCCAACGGGAAAACCAGCTGCTGGAAGCCCAATTGAAGGGGGAGGAGCGGGAGCGGGCACGAACCGCCCGAGAACTCCATGATGGCGTAGCAAGCATGCTGTCGGCGGCGAAGCTTCAGATCAACGCCATGAGCGATAGCCATATACCATCGCGCGCGCACCTTGGTCAGCTCATCGAATCAGCTGTCCAGGAAATCCGGAACATATCCCACAATCTTGCGCCCGAGGCCGTGCTCAGCGAAGGCATGGCGCCTGCCATCCAAGAGTTCTGCCGCAGGGTGTACCAACCCGGGCTGCAGTTGGCTTGCTACGTCGTCGGGACGCTGCCGCAATTAGGCAAGAAGACCGAGCTACTCCTATACCGCATCGTACAAGAATCCGTTACCAACCTGGTAAAACATGCCAACGCAACCGAGGGCCTTGTACAATTGGTGGGTGAGGGCAACCGCCTTACCCTTACCATCGAAGACAACGGAAAGGGATTCGACCTTCAGCAAATGGCCTCGAAAGGCATCGGATTGAAAAATCTATCTTCACGCATCAAACTCTTGGACGGGACCTATGAAATCCTATCCGAGCCAGGTAAAGGAACGTCTATTTACATCGAAATCGATTTGGATAAACCTAGCCGCAATGGTCGTGACGCGGGAGAGTACGCATAAACCAATGTCCGTAGTACCACGGATGGATAGCTACCTGTTTTTTTGTTAATTTGTGAAAGCTTTGGAGAATATGATTAAGCTCGGAATTGTAGATGACCACTCGCTTATCCTCAATGGGTTGGCCCATATGTTGAGCGACCAGCCAAGATACCCCATCCTATTCACCGCAACGGATGGCAAACAGCTGATGAAAGAACTGGAGCAAGCGGCACCCGATGTGTTATTGCTCGATATCGAGTTGCCCGATGCCAATGGAATCGAGTTATGCGCGGCGGTATTAAAGAAGCACCCTTCGGTGCGTATCATTGCGCTTACCAACCACGATGAGGTCGTGTATGTGAGGAAAATGATGCGCAGCGGCGCCCGGGGGTACTTGCTTAAAGGCACCGACAAAAGCAACCTGTTGAGCGCGATTGATACGGTGTCGCAAGGGCAATCTTTCTTGGACCGGCAAATCGAACAAGCCATCGTGCAACAAACCATTGTGGGAAAGCGCACGTCGGTTGAGGTGAAACTGACCAAACGCGAAAACGAAATACTCGCGTTGATTGCCAACGAGTATTCCAATCAGGAAATCGCCGACAAATTGTTCCTCAGCGTCCGGACGGTAGAGTCGCACCGGCATAGCCTGAACCAGAAACTAAACATCAAGAGTGCCGCTGGACTGGTAAAGGAAGCCCTCCTGCGCGGTCTGGTTTAATCCGGCTTTTGCCCGAGCGTTTTACGGATGCGACTTAAGCTGTCCTGATGGATGGCGAGAAGCGAAGCGATATATTTGAGGGGCACCTGCCGGATGACTTCGGGCTGGGTCTCCATGATCTTTTTGTACCGTTCTTCCGCCGTCATGCAAATCGAATCGATCTGGTTATCTTGCAACCAATTCAGCAGTCGATCCATAATGGCCAGCTCCAAGTCGTACATCTTCGGTATCGCTTGTTTGAGTGCTAATGCGCTCGCCTTGTCCCAAACCAACACATCGATTTCCGTGAGCGACTCCAGCGCACACGTAGAAAGCTGTCCGCTTTGAAGATACAGGGGCGTGGAGAGAAAATAATTGGTCGATACGATTCCCAATGTATAGTCTACACCGTTTTCGGTCCGGTATAAGCGAGCGATCCCATGATTCAGAAAGTACAAGGCGTTAACCACCTTACTCTGCTCCATGATCACCGTATGAGGGGGCAGCACTTCGTGGCGGGTATGCGCACTGATGCGTTGAATCTCATCACGGGTAAACAATATGCCATATGCTTCCGCAAATTTACAGGCGTGTTCAAAGTGTCGACGATTTATCATCAGCAAAACGGTTTATAAGCTTAGACAGGGCACTAAAATATAAAAAAAAAGAATCCGTTGCAATTTCTGACATATGTCAGGTGTCAGATTCCACGGAGGCGGTAACTTTGTGCCGCCGACATAAAAAGATATACCATTATGGGACGACAGACCGTTTTGATTGCCGATAGCGACCATTCTGTACGGCAGAAGTTACGAGAAGACATCAAAAGTAGCTGCCCCCAGTTCGTGTTTTGGGAGTGTAGTACCGGGCGGGAGGCCGAAAGATATATTGCCGCATTGCAGCCCGACTTAGTATTCATGGCTGTTGAACTTCCGGGAAAGAATGGCTTTGACGTGATGGAAACTGCTCAACACCAGCCGGCCGTTGTATTCTTATCTTCTTCCGCGAACGATGCCGCCAAAGCCTTCGAGCACCAAGCCATCGACTACATACTCAAACCGATTGCTTCCCGGCGCGTGCAAACTGCCTTGCAACGATTTGGTCAATGGAGAGGAGCCTCTAGCAGATTAGCAGCTGCCGGTGGATCCCAAATCGGTTATTCCTCGCGTATTTTGGTGGAGCGGGGACAACGGTTGGTCAGCATAGCCATTGGTGACATTACGCATTTGAAAGCCGATAGAGATTATACGTGGATTTATACACTCAATGGTGAATCTTACCTTAGTACGGCCGGCATTGGCCAACTCGAACGTAAGTTGAATCCCCAGTGTTTTATCCGTATACACCGGTCATATATTGTTAATCTCGACCATATACAGGAGCTGTATCGCGATATCAGTAAACTTTTTATTTCCTTGCCCAATGCAATTGAAATCAACGTTGGTAGGAATTACCTCCCTACAGTCAAAGAGCTCATCTTTTAATTTATTCCCCGTCTTGCCAAACAACAGCACTTGTAAATTTCGAATCGATGTTTTACCTTGCGGGTGACGACGACTTTTAAAAGCTAGAACAGGCAAACAGCGATCTAAGGAAACGGTATGTGCGCGAGAATAACCGGTGTCTTCTTCCTTTTCCTAAGTATGTCATCCATACTTTGGGCGCAGCAACGGCCACAATATACCCAATACGTCTTCAATGGATTTTTGATGAACCTGCCGTGGCAGGTATTGAGCGCTATGTGGATGTGAAGCTGGGCGGGCGCAGCCAATGGCACGGTCTGGAGGGAGCGCCGCAGACGGCGTACCTATCGGCCCATTTGCCTATCGGCGCCCAGCATATCCAGGATGGTGCTGTTTCTTTCGGAGAGGGGGGATACAATCCATACAGCCGGGGTTTCAGCCACCGGTACCGTGCTTCAGAACCACACCATGGCGCCGGAGTTATTGTGCAGCACGATCGTGCTGCGCAGTTTGTCCGTACCGATGCATTGGTGGCCTATGCCTATCACCTGCGTGTAACCGAGTCGATGAATCTTTCGGCGGGCATCAATGCGGGTATTTCGCAAGTGCGGTTGGATATGGCCGGTATCCATACGCCAGACGATCCGGTGTTGGCCAATTACGCTGATAGCCGCGTGGCACCGGAATTAGGGCTGGGGCTCTGGTTGTATGGTGCGCGCTTTTTCGCAGGCATTTCCGCCCAGCAGCTATTGGGCAACCCCCTTGCGTTTTCAGACAACGCCCAGCGCCTCGGTGGATATCAGCAGTTCTTCCTGACGGCCGGGTATAAGCTGCACCTTGGCAGTGACATGGCGATCGTGCCCTCGGTGTTGTTCAAACAAATGGCGCAAATGCCGTTTGTGGGTGATTACAACGTGAAGCTGGCTTTCCGTGACCGCCTTTGGGTGGGCGGCGGCTATCGCAACCACGAATCCTTTTCGGCAATGGCGGGCTTCAATATCAGTGCGTTGTTGAATCTTAGCTATTCCTACGATTTCAATACCGGGCCCGTGCGCACGCTGGCCCACGGCAGCCACGAAGTGGTACTCGGCTTCCTGCTCAACAACCGGTATAAGGTATATTGTCCGCAGGTTATGTTTTAACCCGGGCTGAACCATGAGGCACCTTGATCCACTCGGGGTTATAATCAACCGCGCGTCGCAGCCCCGCTACCTGTAGGAGCTTTGGTCTTTCCGGCTATTTATAATGTCTTACATCTCAAAATTAATTAACTTTGTAGTAGCATGAATGATCAATAATATGAAGAAAAGCTATTTCAATAAAGCCATCCTTTTATTTGAGTTATTCCGTAAGCATCCTATCAATGGTGATGACTTCGCGAAGGCGACAAGCAAATCAGCGTACCTGGATGAAAAAGTTGATGAATTCCGGCTTTTGATTTCGATGGGCAAGGATGTGTTGGCAGGTCGTTATCGCATGAATAAGTGGAACCTATCGATCATCGCCGCTACGATTGCCTATGTGATCTCTCCGTTTGATGCGGTGCCTGATATAATCCCTTTGATGGGATGGGTGGATGATGCGACAATCGTTGCTTATGCAGTTTCTAAACTTACAGACGAAATCAAGAAATATAAGGCGTTTACCCAAGCTAGCGTGCCGGCTTAACAACTCAAATAATCATGCATACTACGGCGTTAAAAACCTGGTTATTATTGGTCGGCACGTCGTCGCTAATGACCTTGGGGTGCGCTACCATAAAGGACGCCAACATACGCCAGCAAGTCACCGGTAGTAGCTGCAACCAGCAAAACGTATATAGCTACAGTGAAGACGATCTGCCCCAGCCGCTCCATGCGGTATCCATCGACCCGGCATTAGCGAACCACCTCAATTCAGGAAACCTGCACATTGCCAATGCCCTGGGCTTACTTCCGGACCTGGCGCAGTATATAACGTTAAAAAAGGATATTCAACCATCCGACCTCGAGCGGCGTCTCACTGTCCTGGAGCTGAAACAACGCGTCGACCACAAGATCAACATTGCTTCGCTAGAAGTTTCAGCCGTTGCCTCCGAGATGGATTGCGAGGAGGAACGTACCAGCCAGGTTGCCAATTACCTTAAGGGTAGCGAGAGTGAAACGGAGTCTAAACTTACGATAGCCGCTATAGTTGTGGGCGCAGCGGGCGCTATTGCAACCGGAGGGCTCATTGAAAGCGACGCTGCGAGCAATACGGTAGGCATCGCTACCGGTATCACCGAAGCGTCCCTAGGTTTATTGATGCTTTTCAACAACAGGAAGATCGTCTTCTATCATAAAAGGAATGCCTTAAGGGAAGTGTGGGAATGGAAGCCCGTGTCTTCAAACTTCCCCCCGTTCGTCTGGTATTACCTCACCTATCGCGATCCGAATAAGGGTACTCCCTCGATAAGAGAAACCATTGTCGAAAAATGGAAAAATTTCGGCCAGATTTCCGATTCAGTCTATTTCGGTGATGGGGGTAAATACACGACCGACCAATTGGTTAACCGGGCCGACATGTATGACCAGCTCGAATCACACATTACGCTGATGAAGCAGGATCTGAAAGCACTTTCTTTAGCGGTGGATCGGCTGTGAAGACGGTAATCACCTAACTCTTTTTAGCCGTCTCTTTTCTCTTCTTCGGAACTTTTGCTTCCGCTTTCCGAGCTTCGGATAAATCCGCTAATCATCGTTAATACTTCGTCAAAGTTAGTTTCTAAAGCCATATGCCCACCGTCCAGAACGTGGATTTGCGCATCGGGTAAATCTCGCTTATAGCAATGTGCCTCAGCTACATCAAAGTATACATCATGTTTACCCCAAATGACCAATGCCGGTGGCTGGTGTATGCGGAAATATTGTTGAATTGCTGGGAAAAGCTCGAAATTTGTCGGGTAGGTACAATTCAACTTAAATTGAATATCAAGGTTCCCGGGGCGGCTTAGCCTTTCCCAATCAATGATCCAGCTTTCGGGGCTTATGTTTTGGTGAAGTTTTTCAGGTACGCCCGCAAAATATTGTTCCTTTGTTCCTTCCTCGCTCAAAAAAGCGTAGACCTTTTTCTTTTTTTCTTCCGTGGGATTTTCCCAATAGTCTTTGGATTCATCCCATTGCGGACCATGGCCCTCAAGGTAATTGTTGCCGTTTTGTACAATTATTCCCGCTATCTTGTCAGGGTTTTTCAGGCAGATGCGCGCACCAATGTAACTCCCGTAATCGTGCAGGTATATCGTAAATGATGTTAGCTTTATCGCTTCGATAAATTTGTCCATATACAAAGCAATATTTTCAAACGAATAGTCGAAATCGCTTATCGGTGGGACATCACTGAATCCGAAACCCGGATAGTCAGGTGCAATAAGGTGGAACTTGTCGGAAAGAGCAACCATTAGGTTTTTAAACATGATGGAAGATGTTGGGAACCCGTGTAAAAGCAAAAGTGTTGGGTTTTTACGGTTGCCCGCCTCCCTGTAAAAGATAGTTACTCCGTCTACTTTTACCGTCTTGTTATAAATCTGTCTATCCATCGTTGTGTTCAATTTAAGTACCTCCGTTCCGGATTTGCCAACTGCTGGCGAATAGGGTAGACCCTCGTCAACCAAACACCTTGCCAGATAATCTTGATGGTATCCTGCCTTAGATTCCGTTATCTGGGCTGGCGTAAATTTCAATTTCGGGTGGTGAGTCGCTAGCTATGGTACATTCAGTCTCTCCACGCTTTGTTAATCGTATACACAAAGTTAAGTTTGGCTGTTTCGCCAACGTAAGTGACTTCCTGCTGCCCAACCTTTATGGCACCCAGCCTCGAGATCGCGATTTGCGAGCGGATGTTGCTTGCGCCGACATGGAAGTTGACCTGATCCACAAATTGAAAGATGTAATCGAGCATAAGGTTTTTCACCTGCTGGTTGATACCTTTGCCCCAACAGGATGTGGCGAAAAACGTATAGCCGATAAAGATACTGTTGTCTTCGGGTTGGTAATCATAAAAACGCGTGCTACCGATGACCATTCCGGTGGCTTTGTCGACGACCTTGAATGCACCGCCACTCTGCACGGCCCCTTCGAAGAACGTGCGGAATACATCTTTTTTCCAGCGGTCTTTGTTGGGGTGCTGCTGCCAGATTTCCGGATCGGATGCGACGGTATAAAGTGTCTCAAAATCACTTACTTTCAAAGGTTGGAGGACGATCTGCTCGTTTTCTAACGTGGGTTGCAGTGCGATGGTCATGGATGGATTATTTTTATTCGTTTGCGTGCCCCAAAATTACGATAATATCGGGTTCGCGTCGAATAGTTTCAATGGGTGCCCGAAATCCACGTGATGGACGGCAATTATTCGAGCCAGCCGCGATAAACGTTATTCGCTAAAAAGGCTGAAACGCCATCGTAAAAAAAATGGGCTAGCTTTGTCCCCATATCGCAATGTCAGTCGTCATGGACATGAACATTAAATTTTTAAACAATGAAAGAATTTGCGTTAATTTTCAGACTGAAAGACGTGGCTGATTTTCAGCCATCTCCCGAACAAATGCAGGAACGAATGAATTGGTTGGCGGGCATTGCCGCACAGAACAAGTTGGTCGATAAGGGCAACACGCTGCTGCCTACCGCTGGAAGTGCCAAAGCCGTCACTGCGGAAGACGTGGTAACGGACGGGCCCTATACAGAAATCAAAGAGTTCATCAGTGGTTACATTGTGGTAAAGGCCGCGACCATTGAAGAAGCCGTAGCCATGGCCAAAGGCAATCCGATTTTTAAAATCGGCGGTAATATTGAAGTGCGGGAAGTGTTAAAACGAGATTGATATTGAATCATCCGGGCTCACATCATGAAATTCTGCCCCACCTGTTCCGACAGGAGCATGCGAAAATGACGGCTGTCCTATGCCGTCATTTTGGTTTAAGGCACGTGGAAATTGCCGAGGACATCGCCAGCGATACTTTTTTGAAAGCATCAGAGCATTGGGCAATCCACGGAGTACCGGAAAATCCGACAGCCTGGCTGTATACGGTAGCCAAGAACAAGATGAAAGACCATTTTAAACAGCTGGCGGTTTTTGACACCAAAGTCAAACCTCAGACCGAAGCGGAGAACATCCCGTACGAGTTTGAATTTGAATTCGATAACCAGGTCGTTTCGGATAGTCAACTGGCGATGATTTTTGCGGTCTGTAACCCTGCAAATTCGAGTAAGGGCCAAATCTGTTTGGCGCTCCAGATCCTTTGCGGCTTTCGTGTCGAAGAAATTGCCAACGCATTCCTAACCAAAGTTGAAACGATAAAAAAGCGGTTGCAGCGGGCAAGGACTAACCTTCGCAATGATAATTTCCAGATTGCATCGCTAAGTGAAGAAGCCATCGTATCAAGACTCAATACCGTTTTAAAGACATTATACCTAGTATTTAACGAGGGATACTTTTCTCGGACGAGCGATCAGTTGGTTAGAAGGGAGCTCTGCTCCGAGGCCATACGGCTGGGATTGGTGCTGACTGAAAACCCGTTGACAAACACGGTGAAGCTGAATGCCTTATTGGCGTTGATGTGTTACCAGAGCTCACGGTTGGAAGCAAGAGCCGGCGATAGGGGCGAAACGATTCTGTTTGATGAACAAGATAGGGAACGATGGGACAAATCCCTGATCCAACGGGGGCACCATTACCTGATCAACGCCACCACCGATGACACCGAAATCTCCGCTTATCATTTGGAAGCCGCCATCGCGTATTGGCACACCGTCTCCGCAGACGCCGACAAATGGCCCCATATACTGCAATTGTATAATCAACTGCTCCTTATCGAGTATTCACCAATCGTTGCATTGAATAGAACGTTTGCATTTGCGAAAGTCTATGGGTGCCAGAAGGCAATTGTCGAAGCGGAGAAATTGGAGTTGGCGGACAGTAGCTACTATCATGGGTTGCTCGGCTATCTCTACGCAGAAATCAATGTTGCAAAAGCAATAGCACACTATGAACAAGCCATCCAACTAACCCAATCCGAACACGAACGGCAAGTATTGCGGAGAATAAAGGCATCCCTTTGAAGACGGTTATTTTAAATAAGGTTTCGATTAAATTTAAAAAAAATTGTCGATTTGTTTTACATATCGTAATATTGCGATGATAAAAATGCGGGCGTTATGGGACTTACAAAATCAGAGATATTCACAGACCACCAGAATAGGTTGTCCTCCCTGTTTAAAGTTTTAGGACATCCGGCGAGGGTGGCCATACTGCAATACCTCATCGATCAGAAGGCCTGTATCTGTAACGATTTGGTGGACGAGCTGGGGTTGGCACAGGCCACCATTTCCCAGCACCTGAAGGAACTGAAGGCGACCGGTATCATCCAGGGAACGATTGAGGGTAAGTCGGTTTGCTATTGTATTGACGAGCGCATATGGAAACAGATTCAGGCGGAATTTGATCGGTTTTTCCAACAGGAAGTAAAGATAAGCAATTGCTGCCCTTAGTATTTTTTTAACTCTTTATATCGTTATATCGCAATATATCATTATTAACCACCTGCGATTCTTGCACACCCTTAAAATTCAAAAAAATATGACACTTGAAGAAATCAAAACGGTTTTACCAACATTGGATAATGTTGAATTTCAATTGGCGAATGGAACATTCGTTCCCGAACATTTCCACGTGACGGAAATCGGGCAAATCACCAAGCATTTTATCGATTGCGGTGGCGTAGTCCGTACAGAGAAAGTGGTGAACTTCCAGCTTTGGGATGCGAACGATTATGAACATCGGTTGAAACCGGGGAAACTGTTGCACATCATCAGACTATCTGAAGAAAAGCTGGGCATTGAAAACGCTGAGATTGAGGTGGAATACCAGGGCGAAACAATTGGCAAATATGACTTGACTTTCAATGGCAAGCATTTCATATTAGGGAACAAACAAACCGCTTGCCTGGCCAATGATGCTTGCGGTATTCCTGTCGAGACATGCGGTACACCTGGTTCGGATTGTTGTTAAATGTCGATTGCCATGTATAGGAAACTAGTGGAAACCCTGCAAGGGATAATTGGCGGCCCAGCCCCGAGCGAAGAACGTAAACGTGTACTGCAACCGCTGATTGCTGTTATGCAGCAAAAGGTAGACCTTGGGCAGGACATTACCCTCCATTTTATTTGTACCCACAATTCACGCAGAAGCCATTTCGCACAGGTTTGGGCGCAGGTTGCAGGTGCTTACTTCGACATTCCGAACGTGCGGTGTTACTCGGGCGGCACGGAACAAACCGCGCTATTTCCCGCGGTGGCAGAAACACTGTCCAGTCAAGGCTTACATGCGTTTAAAATCGCGGAAACCGATAACCCGATTTATGCCATAAAGTACAGCGATACTGATGTGCCCATTATCGGATTTTCAAAAAAATATGATAACCCGTTCAATCCAGCTTCAGGATTTGTGGCTATCATGACCTGCTCGCAGGCCGATGACGGGTGCCCGTTCATTGCCGGTGCGGAAAAAAGGATACCCATTACCTTCGACGATCCCAAGATCTCGGACAATACGCCGGAGCAGGTGCAGGTTTATACGGAAAGGAGTATGCAGATCGCAACAGAGATGTGTTATGCTTTTTCAATGATAAAAAAGTAGTTGATGCAACCGAGACTGAAATTCCTCGATCGCTACCTTACCTTGTGGATATTCTTGGCTATGGCGGTGGGCATAGGCTTGGGTTATTTTTTCCCGGGCATTTCGCGGGCCAGCGATGCCTTAACGGTAGGTACGACTAACATACCGCTGGCCATCGGGCTCATTCTGATGATGTACCCGCCATTGGCCAAGGTGGATTATTCATTGTTGCCCAACGCATTCAAGGACAAAAAGGCGATCGGTATATCCTTATTCCTCAACTGGGTGGTAGGCACTGTGCTGATGTTTGGATTAGCGGTTCTGTTTTTACGGGATGAACCCGACTACATGACTGGCCTGATATTGATTGGCTTGGCGCGGTGTATCGCCATGGTCATCGTGTGGAATGATTTAGCGAAAGGAAACAGGGAATACGCCGCCTTGTTGGTTGCATTGAACAGCGTCTTTCAGATGTTGAGCTACAGCTTCTTGGTGTGGTTGTTTATCAATGTGCTCCCCAGCAAATTGGGATTAGCCAATTTCAATGTCAGCGTGTCGATGAAAGACGTAACGGAAAGCGTATTGATATACCTGGGCATACCGTTTTTCGCTGGCTTTATCAGCCGCTACGCACTTGTCAAATCAAAAGGGATCTACTGGTACAACCGGAAATTCGTGCCCACCATATCGCCCATTACGCTTTATGCTTTGCTATTTACCATCGTATTGATGTTCAGTATGAAAGGCGACAAAATACTGGAGTTGCCACTGGATGTGGTCAAAGTGGCAATACCACTGATCATTTATTTCGTGGTGATGTTTTTCGTGAGTTTCTTTATCAATAAATCCCTGAATATTCCGTATGATAAAAACGCATCGATTGCATTTACCGCTACAGGGAATAATTTTGAACTGGCAATTGCAGTATCCATCGCCATATTCGACATCCATTCACCACAGGCGTTTGTAGGGGTTATCGGCCCATTGGTGGAAGTGCCGGTACTGATCCTGCTGGTAAGGGTGAGTCTGTGGTTAAAAAGAAAGTATCATTAGTTGCTTGCTAACTCCAATAGTTGCTTGCTAACTCCAATTATTTCCCCGCGTATTTTTCTAGAATGTAGGCTGTCGCTGGTTTGATTAGCCGGTCGTGGTGTACAGGATGCCGCGTTGCCGGAGCCGTAAAGAATTCAACGGTGTTATCGATTTTCGAATACCAGACCTTATTGGCGTGTTGGACGGTCAGTGTATCGGGGCGTGTTATTCTCCTGAAATGTTCCAGTTCGTACGGTCTGATGGCGACGATGGAAACTCCCGGCAACCGTTCTTCGCAACAAACGGCAACATAGCGGTCGGTTGCCCAATACATGCATTGTTTGTCCAGGCATTCGGGCTGGTTTATTGCAAAGTAAGCGCCAAGACCTGCCAATAGGGTGGCACCAACTAAATACCACGTGAGCTTGCTCTTTTTCTGTGGCTCACCCCCAATTTCGGAACCACCTGCCGTTAGGTCTTCCGCGGTATCCGCTCCGCTGTCATCCATCATGCGCCGGTCGCTATCCCGCATCTTTCGCCATTCTGCATAAGGCCTGGGTTCAAAATCAATCAGCCACGCGAGTATTTTGACCACCCGCTCATGCGGATTTTTTGTCCGCCCCTGCATAAACAGGACCAGCGGCCTAAACCCATCCAAATCAAAACGATCTATGCGTTCATCGTGATTGGCGTACTGATTTTGTGGATCGAAGAACTGTCGGATAACCTCGTCGTCTTTCCGGTCGTACCTATCCACGAGTACCCGCTGCGAGTAACGTTTAAGACTGAATCGCGTAAGGTTTCCCATTTCGTCAGGCAATTCGTGCCTACTAGATAGGTCTTTGTACGCAGCGAATACCGCTTGTTTAAATTCTTCAAACATCACTTCAAAATTAAGTCAGCCGACCCCAGCGGAAATATGGTAAACCGTAAGGGAAAAAAGCATGTATTGCGCCGGAAGCGACCCGGAAATCAACCGGAAATTCCGGAAATCTGTTGGAAAATCCGGAAGGACGGCGGAAAGATTGGAAACGTCGGAAATGTCTGATATATAACATATTACGAATTGTATGTTTGCTTCCGAAATCAGTTCAAGTAGCTATTTGTCCTTTATTGGGATAAAGATACGAAACCGATTTCAAACCGAGAAAAGATCACGGCGGCGAGTAGCCGGTTTGGGAAGCAGCCGCTGGTTGCCGTGATTGAATCTCACCACTTCCCAGAAAATTCAGAAGGCCTTCTGAAACCATGGTAGTAACCATGCGCGCGGTGCGCTTGGCCTACCCAGTTTTTGACTTCAAATTTTTTGAAACATGTGGTACGTTATTTTTGCCCTCATGCTGGGCTTGGTGTGTCCTTCGGGATCGAACAGCAATCAAAGCAATGGCACGGTTTATTCTACGAATGGCGGCGGTGACGATGACAATAGCGGTGATACGGGCCAAACACCACCGCCTCCGGTGCCAAAGCCTAATCCCTAACGATTGCGTGAACAATCGTTTAAGAGCCGTCTTGAACTTGTCGAGACGGCTTTTTAATTATACCGGCTTGCATGATACCATGTCGCCTATTTTTTATGTAAGTTTGAATAAAATTATGATCTGATTGAAAAACTTAGGCTTATATATCCTGCTCTTTATACTCGCGTCTTGTGCCGTATCTGATGAAATAAATGACCCAAAAGATATTGACCACACGGACTACGACCAAGCTTTCGAATTTCTAAAACAAAGTAAAGTCGATAGCGCTTTTCTTTCCTTTAATAAGGCGAAAGAATTATTCAGTGATTTGGGCGACAGCCTGCGGGCCGGAAGTTGTTTGGTCCAAATGGCCATTATCCAAACCGATCAAGCCGATTATTTTGGCGGGCAGGAGACATCGCTTGAGGTGTTATCCTATTTAAATGCAGACAACCCAGACCACGCTGTTTACCTAAGTGCAAATTTCAATAACCTGGGCATTGCAACTTATTCGCTAAAGGATTTTCACCGAGCCTTGGCGTTTTACGACGCCGCCATTAGCCACGCTGTCGATTCGCAGAGCACCCTTGTTTATTTAAACAATAAGGCGCGGGTTTATCACAGTATGGGGGAGTTTGACAAAGCGATTGAGATATACAGTCGGGTCATAGCAGGGAGCGAGGGAACCCCCCGCAGTTATGCACGGTTATTGACGAACATGACGCTTTCCCGATGGCGGCAGGACCCGCAGTACCATGCAGCCCCGGAGTTTATAACCGCACTGCGTATCCGAGAGAAAGCGGGTGATTTGGCGGGCAGAAACTCGAGTTACATGCATTTGTGCGATTATTACGAAAATCGCAGCGCTGATTCGGCCCTATTGTATGCGCGTAAATTTTACGCGACGTCACTTGCGATTAGAAATTCGGATGACCAAATTCGAGCGTTATACCGGCTCATCCGGTTGAGTCCGCACGATTCTGCAAAACATTACTTTGAAACCTATAAGGCACTTAGCGACAGTGTTCAGATCGCCCGGTCCACAGCCAAGAACCAATTTGCATTGATCCGTTATGAAGTAGAAAAAAATAAAGCAGATAACCTCCGGTTGCAAAAAGAAAATGCCGAGACCGCATATCAGGCTGCGAGGCAGCGGATCTGGACCGGATCCGCGTTCACATTGGCTGTCCTCATCGTGGGTGGAGGTGTATTTTGGCATAAAAGACGGACGCAACGTTTAGCACTCGAAGCACAGCACCGGATTGATGCGCATCAACTCAAAACATCAAAAAAAATACATGATGTGGTAGCCAACGGTATATACCGCGTGATGGCCGAAATCGAAAACCAAGACACGATAGACCGGGAAGGCATACTTGATCGGTTGGAAAATATGTACGAGACGTCGCGCGATATTTCCTATGAAACCAATGGTACTGCAGAAGCGCCGCAAGATTACCAGGAGCGAATTGCCCAATTGCTCAAATCATTTGCAACGGCTTCTACGAAAATCATCATCGTTGGTAACGCTTTCGATCTGTGGGAGGGCGTGGGTATGGCGGTGAAGGCCGAGGTCGAATGCATCTTGCAAGAATTGATGGTCAACATGCGGAAACACAGTGAGGCTACCAACGTCGTTGTGCGGTTTGAAAAAGCAGCGGGCCAGTTGCGCGTCTTATACAATGACAACGGCGTGGGGCTGCCAAATACGTTTGTGAAGGGAAATGGGTTGATCAGTACGGGTTCCCGTATAGCAAGTTTGAACGGGCAGATTAACTTTGTCAGCGAGGGGGAAAAAGGATTGAAAATAACAGTGACACTCCCGATCGCTTAAAAAAGATGCCAAATGTTTAGAAAAGTACTGATTGCCGAAGACCACGAAATTACCAATATCTCTGTCCGGAAGACACTCGAAGAGCTTGGCGTGGCAGACGCCCGGTATGTGTATTATTGCGACGATGCATTATCGTGGATTAGCAATGCTATTCGGAGTGGCGAACCGTACGAACTTCTGATTACCGATTTGTCGTTTGAAGAAGATAGTTACCCTCAGCGGCTACGAAGCGGAGAGGAACTCATCCGTGCCGTTAAAGACGTACAACCCCACCTCAAAATCATCGTGTTTTCGGCAGAAGGTCGGGAAGCTGTGGTAGAAAAGCTGTTCAAAGCCCTTCCTATAGACGGCTATGTGCGTAAGGCCCGGCGCGATGCACAACACCTGAAAGAGGCGCTGCAAGTGGTGTATGGTCACCAGCGCTATTTATCGCCTGATTTGAAGCAAGCATCCAAAGAGGTCAATACCTTTGAATTCAGTGAATTTGATATCGCCATCATCTCGCTGCTGTCTCAGGGCCTGCTCCAAAAGGATATCCCCATCTACCTGCAGCAAAAAAACATCAGGCCATCTAGTCTAAGCAGCGTAGAGAAGCGCCTCAATGCGATGAAAGAAGCATTTGATTTTTCGAAGAACGAGCAATTGGTTGCTTACTGCAAGGATATCGGGTTGATCTAAAACTTTTTACGGAGCAACAATCATGCAGGAGCGTGGGCACTGTCGTCCCACGCTTTTTGCATGTATTGCCGACCATGTAGCGGTCACACGGCGGAATATAGGAATTGATTGATAAACAAACCTCGTCATTAGCCTCAACTTGTTCCAGCCTATCACCGGACAAAGGTATTCCAACGTTTTGGAGGTATATTACGGGTTCCCGTAAGGACACCACCGGGGCCTGAAAATATGGGTGATGATGTGTTCGACCCTTCGCATTTATGACCTTGTAGGTTAACGAATTAGTTTGTAGCTTACCTGCTGGCATTAAAGTTAAACAATCGATGAAAAAAGAGATTTACGGATGGTATTATGGTTACCTAATCGGATTTTTGGTCCTTACCTCAGCCTGTACAAAAGATCGAACTCCTGTTAACCAGTCAACAAGCAATGATCTAATCAGCTTCGTCTTCAAAAAGGAAAAAAATCCCGATTTATGGAATAATATCGAGACAGAAATAAATGGCGACACTATTTATGCCCACACATTGGTAGGGACAGACCTTACCGCGTTAATTCCCGAATTTGAACACAACGGCGTAGCGGTGGTTGTGGACGATATCAAACAGGAGAGTGGCAAATCAGCACAGGATTTCTCGCAGTTGATTGACTATACCGTGGCGGCAGCGGATGGCAGTACGCGGCGTTATATTGTCAAGTTTGCTGACACGGGATTGCCGGCGATCTATCTTTTCACCGATGGCCAACCAATCGAGAGTAAAGAAATATATGTCGATGGAGCGATCAAGATCACCAAGGGGCTCGAAGGCAAGGTCCTATTCGAGGGAATCACGGAGATTAGAGGGCGTGGTAATTCCACGTGGGGAATGCCCAAAAAGCCCTATCGGATCAAACTAGCAGATAAAGCCCCTTTGTTGGGCATGCCGGCAGACAAAAATTGGGCACTGTTAGCTAATTATGGTGATCAGTCATTGCTCCGAAACGAGGTGGCTTTCGAAGTAAGCCGAAGGTTAGCGCTGGAATATACCCCCCGCCAACAATTTGTCGAATTATTCCTCAATGGCGAATATATGGGCAATTATACCCTTACTGAACATATTAAAGAAGGCGAAGACCGAGTTGTTATCGACGAAGATAACGGAGGCCTTGTCGTCGAAGTAGACGGGTATGCGGCACAGGAGCCTTCCCATTTCTACACGCCCCGTGGTGTGCCCGTCACGATAAAATTCCCTGATGAGGATGACATCACGCCGGATGAATTTCAATACATCAGCGATTATGTCACGTCATTCGAACAGGCCCTGTTCTCTCCAGGTGACGGTGCCGATGCGGATTATCAACAATATTTCGATTTGGCGAGCTTCGTTAATTACTATTTGGTCAATGAAATCTGTGGAAACCCGGATATGCTGTGGAGCATGAGGATGTATAAAAAGAGTAGCCAGGATCCAAAGCTCTATGTTGGCCCAGTTTGGGACTTCGATCTGGGTTTTAACAACGACAAGCGCTTAGGGAATTCCGAGACGAAACTGATGCTCACTGACGCCCATGAACCAAGAGCTTGGATGAACAAGCTCTTGGATGATCCGGAATTTAAGCAGTTGGCCCGCAATCGGTGGAATGAGGTAAAGGAGGAGATACAGTCTATTCCGGCATATGTCGACGAGAAAGCCGAACAGATCAAATATAGCCAGCTACCCAATTTTCAGCGATGGGATGTCCTTGGCGTAAACGTCAATCAAAGTTGGTTTACTGGTGGGACCCACCAAGATTATGTTAACTTTATCCGGAACTATTTGACTGTCCGGATTGCCTGGTTGGACGGCGTGATCAACGGCGGACAATTTGATTGATAGCCGCGTAGGTTGGCGATGCAATGCAAATTAATGTCCGCATGATGTTCGGCAAATGCCCATACCCGCCGTATCCCGGTCGGAAACGTACCTCAACGCCACCCCCATTAGGTACCCCCAATAATGTTTATATATACGTTCTTTCAGCTTTTCTCCGATGCTTTGCCAATCCCTCGACAGAACTTCGACCAAGTCATTATCAGTGCCCAATTTTTTCTGACGATTAGCTTTCAATCTTGCAGGCTATACAAATAAGTTTATCGGCAGAAACACCGCTTTTCGCAAAAACGCTACAATAGACAGCTGATAAGACAGCAATATTTTTTATTTGATTTCATCTTGTAGCGTTATCAATCGGTTCTGTGTTTGGGTTTCGAAATCGAAAATTAATTCACAAAATCAAATGACGATGAACATCAAATTACAGAAAACTCCAAAACTATTGCTACTTGCCTCATTGGCATTAATGACATCGACAGTTAGTTGCGAAAAGGATGACAACGGCACGCCCAACCCGCCCACCGGATCCGGTAAGGTTGCCCTACTAAATGCGGTATTCGGAAGTGATTCGGTAAACTTTTTTGTTAACACCAAGAAGGCAAACAGCGAGCTGCTCGGCTATGGAGATAGTTTAAAATATCTCGATTTCACAACCGGTGACGCCACATTCGAGCTTAAAGATGAGGACGACAAATCCGTTGTCGAAAAAACATTCAAGACGGAGAAAGACAAAAGGTACTCTATACTTGCCAGCAATTCGAAAGACGGCCAGACCTTTGAGCTCATCCAGGTAACCGACGATCTGACGGCGCCTAAGACCGACAAGGCAAAAATCAGGTTCATTCATCTTTCCCCCGATGCCGGCAAGTTGAATTTAGTAACTGGCGATACCAAACTGGCCGAGAATGTCAGCTACAAAAGTGCCAGTGCTTTTAAAGAGGTCGATGCGAAGAAGACCTCGTTTGATATCGTCGATCCGGACGCAAAACAGACCTTACTTACTGTAGAAAATCTTGAATTAGTAAAGGGCAAGATATATACCATTTGGGTAGCCGGATTGGAGGAAACTGAAGACGCGAAGAAAGAATTGAAGGCCCATATTTTTATCAATAACTAAGAATTACCAGCTTCATAGCCCCACGGGGCGAAAAGTACTTCTTTCTATCATAGCGGCTTAGCAAAGCTTCTTTCCTTGTAGAAGGTAGCTAAATGATGGTTTTTGGGGTTCGGAAGGACCCCATTTTATTTATGGGCTGTACGAACAGGTCCTGTTTTTCACGGTTGACGACGCCGAAGGGTTCGACCGGTTATGATATTATACCTTTTTCGTAGTTTCGCGGTCAACGAGTACGAAGCACCAGCGTTACACCACTTGCAAATTTACATATGCAGATACCAGACAAAGACGAAAAATTTCCCCTTGCGCATTACGGCAGGCTTTGTTTCCTGAAAAATATCATTACCAACCCGAATATTGAGGTGGGTGATTATACCTATTATGACGATTTAGAAGATGTGGCGAACTTTGAAAAGAACGTCATGTATCATTATGATTTCCTTGGTGATAAGTTGATCATCGGTAAATTCTGCATGATTGCAACCGGCGTCAGATTCATCATGAACGGGGCCAACCATAAAATGGACGGGATTACGGCGTATCCGTTCAATATATTCGGCAAAGATTGGAAGCGTGTGGAACCCGAATTTTCGGACCTTCCGTTTAAAGGGGATACCGTAATCGGGAATGATGTCTGGATCGGAAACGGTGCTACGATCATGCCCGGGGTAAAGGTGGGGGATGGCGCCATCATCGCCACCAATGCAACTGTGGTAAAGGATGTTGCACCCTATACCATTGTTGGCGGCAATCCCGCCAGAGAAATCAGGAAAAGGTTTTCCCCTGAAAAGATTGACGAACTCTTGGCCTTGAAATGGTGGGACTGGGATATTAAAAAAATCACGGAAAACTTGGAATTTCTTGCTAGTAAAACGTGCTAATTAGCGCTATTTGAAACCAGTGTAACTGATTGAATTTGTAATAGCAGCAACGCTGCGGCTTACTTTATCAGACTGTCTACAGTTTTAGAAAATCCAACATATCAGTTTATTTTTGGCATAATTATGAACTTGAAAAAAAGACAAACAACGGGTCATCTTTCGGGTGTAAAGGAGATAGCCAGAAGGGCAAACGTTTCAATCGCCACGGTAGATCGCGTTATCCATAAGCGCAAGGGCGTGTCGGAGACTACCCGACAGAAAATCAATGAGATTATTAAAGAAATTGGATTCCAGCCCAATATTCTGGCTAGTCGTCTGGCTTCCAAGAAGACGAATCGTTTCGCTTTTTTAATTCCTAACGCACGGGAAACCGATTACTGGGAAGCATCCTTGAACGGGATTGAGCGTGCATACAGGGAAATCAAACAATATGGTATTTTACTGGATAAGTACCTGTTTGATCTTAACGACAAAAGCACGTTTGTCAAACACGCGAGTGACATTTTCAACAATAATTATGACGGCATCGTGATGGCTCCTTCGTTTATCGAAGAAGCAGCAAACTTTGCCTCCATCTGTCAAGATCGAGAAATTCCCTATGTGTTTATCAACTCCGACGTGCCGAGCAAAAATAGCCTCACCTACATCGGCCCCCATTTGTACAAGAGTGGCTATCAGGCTGGTCAGCTCGTTCGCTACGGGTTGAAACGGGGTAAAGCACTCATCATTAACATCTCGAAAGAAATCGACGCTTATCACCATTTGCTCCGGAAAGAGGATGGTTTTCGCCGTTATATGGAAGATACCAACATGCCGGAAGCTTACATTTCCGTTGAAAAAATAGACATTACAAATACTACTGATGAATCTATTGGGCACACACTTGACGCTTTCCTAAAAGAGCACACGGATATAGATGCCTTTTTTGTTACCAATTCCAGAGTAAGAAGTGTTGCGAACTATCTCCAGGGATCAGCATTGCAACATCGAATCCTAATTGGGTATGATTTATCGGAGGATAATATTAAGTATTTGAAAGACGGCACAATAGATTTTTTGATCGGTCAAAAACCTGATGAACAAGGGTATCTGGGGATTATGTCGCTATTCCAGTATGTAGTGGCAGATAAGAAAATAGCGAAAGAACAATTCATGCCGATAGACATTATTACGAAAGAAAACTTTGAGTTTTATAAAAATTGAACCTAAAATCTTGTAACTTTAAAATCAATTTGTTTACTTAGCGGGTACGTTACCATTTGTAATTTTATAAATAAATCTGTGGTTCAGGTGGGAAGTAAGAAGCGATTTTTTCGGCTGCTTCTTTTTTAGAAATATTATTCGGGTACGTACCCGAAGGGCTGTGGGGCTTATTTTCATTGACGCGATAGGATGGATAGAAGAAAATTTATTGCAAGCGCGACGTTGGCGGCTGCCGGATTGGGAATTCACGCAGCAAAAGCAGGGAATAAGCCTGCAACGTTGTCCGTGAAACGAGTAGGAATCATTGGCTTGGATACATCGCATAGTTTGGCATTTGCCAAGGGGTTGAACGATCCGTCCAGCAAATTAAGTACTTCGGGGTATCGCGTTACGGCTGCATATCCATATGGGAGTACCATAGAAATCAGTACAAAGCGTATCCCTGGATACATTAAAGACATTCGCGCATTCGGCGTCAAGATTGTAGAATCAATCCGTGACTTACTGGCTGAGGTCGATTTTGTGTTATTGGAAACTAATGACGGTAATCCACGGTTGCTTCAGGCGACTGAAGTTATCGAAGCCGGGAAACCAGTTTTTATTGATAAGCCGGTAGCCGCATCCTTTGAAGACGTTCAGAAAATTTACACATTGGCCGAACAGAAACATATACCGATTTTCTCTACGTCGTCGCTGCGTTACATGGACGCGATTCAGGCGGCCGTTAACGGTAAAATCGGAAGGATTATGGGCGCGGATACCTTCAGCCCGGCGATCTTGGAGCCGCATCACCCTGATCTTTTTTGGTATGGAATCCATGGTGTAGAGTCACTGTTCGCATTGATGGGCGTAGGTTGCAAAGAAGTGGCACGCACCTATACCGAAGGTACGGATATTGTGGTTGGCACTTGGTCAGATGGTCGCGTCGGTACTTTCCGAGGAACGCGCACCGGCAAGCACACATACGGCGGCACAGCCTACGGAGAAAACGGCGACCTGACTTTAGGACCTTACAATGGCTACGATACATTGCTAAGCAAGATTATTCAGTTTTTTGATACCGGACAATCCCCCGTGGATACAAACGAAACGTTGGAAATCTACCGGTTTATGACCGCGGCCGATATCAGTAAGGCTCGCGGAGGTGCAAAGTTTGCGTTGGCAGAGGTACGTTAGGTTATCCTCCTCACGATTATTGCGCATTGGTTCGTGTACTTGAGGGTACCTTATTATTTTAAACTAAATCATTGTTGTCCGGTAAACCGGATTTTATTTTCATTTGTTCGCCTTATGCTATC
>CAZTJY010000019.1:0-38156 GCA_964613725.1 uncultured Parapedobacter sp.
AAACGGGGAGAATCGGGGCTTTACTAACTAACCAATTATAAACCTAAATTATGAAAAGACAAATTTTGCTAACTGATTATATAACGCATGTGAGCCCTGTTTTGTTGCAATTAATTTGTTAAGATTTGTTAAATAGTCAGTTCAGCGGCCAAAAGCGGCTTAAAAAAGAGAGAAACCCGGTACTTTTGGAAGTAACGGGTCTACGCCACAATGGGATTAGGGGCTATTTTTTATGTGTCTCGCATTTCGACCAGCTGGATGTTATTGCCGCAGGTGTCGTTAAATACCGCAATACTGACCGTACCCATTTCCGTCGGTTCAACGCTGAACACCACACCCAGACCTCGCAGTCTATCGTATGCTGAATGTACATTATCCACCGTAAATTGGGTGTACGGAATGCCTGCCTCAAACAACGCCTGCTGGTAGATTTTGGCTGGTTCGAAGTGGTTAGGGGAAGGTTCTAGCAAAATTTCAGGGCCATCCTGTTCTTCTTTGCTTACCACGGTCAACCAGCGGTCATCCCCTATGGGGAGATCGACCTTTTTTATAAAACCTAACTTCTCAGTGTAAAATTCCAACGCTTTTTCCTGGTCCGTAACCGGGATACTAATCACTTGTATTTTCATTGTTCCGTTTTTTGATTCGGTTCAAAGTTCCAAGATGCCGAGCGGATGGACGTTGTGAAAATTGCTCTTTTTGAAATTCAATCGGTGAACGACCAGTTCGGTACTTAAATAATGTACTGAAGGAACTGGGGCTTTCGAAGCCAACCACAAAACAGGTTGCGGCGATGCTCCACCCACTGGCCAGGTAGATTTTGGCTTTTGCAATTCTGACATCCGTCAGGAATTGGCGGGGCGTTTGTCCGTAATATTTTTTGAATAAACGTAACAAGTGGTATTTCGAGGTATGACCGTTGTCTGCCAAATGGTCCAATGAAATGCCTGTATCAAAATGGGTGGAAATATAGTGCCGTATGGCTATTATACCATTAAGTTGCGTTTCATTCCGGAACAACCGGCTCCGCATTTTTTTAACTTCACGTTCGTAGTATGTCATACGTGCATAAGGCGACCGAGTTCAAATTTACTACTTTCTTTTATTATTCGCTCGGGGGTCGGGCTTGAGCGGCAGCGGCCGCAGCGGGGTAGCCGAAGTACCGGTCCATGCCGCCGATGAGTTTTATTTTTTCTGGTTGGTGAGGCGTTTCTCCACCATGACGTTTTCTTCATACGTCGGTCCGTAAAGTCCGGGAACGGTATTGCCAGTTGCCCGCAGGTAAACAACCATTTCGCCGCGGTGGTGGTACAAATGGTTAAAAAGAAAGCTACGCGCTACCACACCGCGAGGCAATGGTCCGACAACGGTACGGTCGCCGGATTTCATTGTCCACAGGTCTCTCAGGCGCTCGTCGGTGAGGCCGGTCAGCGCCGTCCGGGCCAGTTCTACATGCTGCTCGAAAAGTGCCACCGTGGAGGCGATGTCGTCCGGTGCGCCCCGCTCCAGCTTGTCGGCTGCCAAGTCGTAGGTGTCTTGGGTAAGCGTTCCGACGTACCAGTAATAGATCGTGGCGATGTGCTGTGCAAGCTCACCCATTGTCCAGCAGGTCGGGGCGGGTTTATAATTCACGTCTTTCTCGGGGATGGAAATCAGCAGTTTTCTGGTGCTGATTACTTCGTGTTCAAATTCAGCGATTAAATGTTTTACGGTCATCTGAAAGAATTTGGTGTATATCTACAAAATCGGTTTAAGTGTTTATCAATTGACAATCTCTCCCTTATTAGCAGCTAGTTTTTCGCGAAACCGTTGTATTTCTTCGGGTGTTTGCCGCACCCAGTCGGTTAGTTCGCCGACAATTTTCATTGGGGCTTTGGTACGGTACGAACGGGTGGGATTTCCCGGGAATTTCTTATCGGTAACGTTTGGGTCGTTTTCAAAAGGTCCGGTGGGCTCGACGATGTACACGCGCTCGCGTCCGGCGCCTTTTGCCAGCGCGGCGGCAAACCCGGCCCCGTTGGGCACAGCGGTAAAATAGACGTGGTTCATGACGACCCCCGGGTGGTAATTGGACAGGCGTCCGGCGGTCAGCAGATCGCCTACCTTCAAGTTGGCCCGCGTGCCGTGATAAAAAGGGCCGGTGTCTGAAGGCTTGGCTGCAATCGTGGCTGCCAACACGCGGTATTTTTCGGCTCGCGCGGGATTGGCCAGCGCGTCGTGGCAGTCGGCAATATGGGCGTAGAGCGGGGCAAAAGCGCTGTGCACGGAGTCGTCATTTATCGCCAGGGCATTCTGCAGCGCGGTTTCGTACCAACGCAGCCTGTCGGAAGGGCTTTCCTGATGCCGGGCTATATAGTAGGCGGCGATGAACTTTTCAAGGTGGTCGGTCGCCTCGTTCCACGCTTGGCGGAAAAGCTTACGTGCAGCCGTAGGATCGCCCTTTTCGGCTATGTCCATGCCTTCAAGGCAACGTTTTACAACGGGGTTGCTAGGATTGAATTCCATAGGGTGGATTTTATGAAAGACAAATGTAGGAGCATCTAGCCAAAAACAAAAACGATTCGGCTTATAATTGCCGCCACGAAATAAAACCGGCGGAAGTGCCGTTTTAATAGGAGCAGGTGATCTTTCTTGAGGGTTTCCGAGATAAGTAAGCATGCTGTTATTTTAGAATTATCTATTTTCTATGAGCTTTGCCCTAATAAATGCGCCGAATGAATACGCCTTTTATGCCTCCAGCTTGCAAACCGTATAAAACCAGGCGTAGTCGGACTGGCCATCGAGCTTTACACGCTGGAAAAATTGTACTGCTGGTCGAAGTCGCCCCGCGCTAAATAGCTGCTCATGCCTTGGAGCATGGACCGGTGGTCTTCCTTGGTGAAGAAGCGGTCGTAATACGCATCGCTCATGTCGTTGATTCGGTTAGGGAGGTGCCGAGGCGTTCAATCCCCCAGTTATTCATGTAGCTGCACCCTGCAGGCCGTGTAATCGTGAAGAATCACCGACGCCGATACGAGCTCGCCAAAGTCTGGCACGCTTATATCACCGCGCTTGAGATTCTTGGAAAGACTATGGAACTGCAGATTCAGTTGATTATCCATAGGAATTGCTGTTAGTTAGTAGCTGTTCTTACCGGTCGAAGGTAATGATTTGTTCCATAACCTCCGATACCAGCTGGAAGTTGGATTTAGTTTAGGGCCGGGTGTTCTTCGTAGGTGTTAATTCCACTCGATGTCGGCCGACATTAAATATACATTGTACGGTTTCCACAGTGACATAGTAAAGTATAACTTATCACCCTTATTCTTGAGGGGGTGAAAGTACGGGCTGTACAAACCCGGATACGTTTTTGCAGTTAAGAGCGTTTTTAAAGGGCTCCATACTCCGTTTAACTCCTCTGCATCCCGGTAGACAATGGCATGGTATTTCTTTTCGGGATTTTCTGCGTAGGCAGAATCATAGCTGTATGCTATTATCCAGCGTTTATATTTTTCGTGGTAGAGCAATGAAGCTTCACCTACGGGGCCATCAATGATAGGCGTTGCAGCTTGCTCATTGTTCTTAATCCAGGTTTTAGCATTGCCATTCCAGTATTCGTATCCGTCGATGTTTAACATGTCTTGTTCACCGATTCTGGCGAGGTAGGCAGCGCTACCTCGCCCGGAAAGTGTGCCAACCATATAGATGAATCCTTCTTTTTTAGCGTAGGCGACTTGCGAGAACTTACTGTCAGATTTAAAAGTCACTTCTTCTTTTCGCTGCCAGGTCTTGCCGTCGTCAGCTGACGCATAGAGCGAGGAGAAGTTGGTGAGCCATCGTCCGTCCGGCCCTGCCCAATCATATATATTCATGTAGTGCACATAGTCAACGCCAGCTGCTCGGATGGCAGCAGTAGGGATAGAAGTATGGTATTTACCCGGGTTGTTTTTGGCACCGGCGCAGATCTCTGCTGCTTTGCCTGCGCTGTCTAGGACCATGCTAGCTATTGTCAGTCCGTCATCCAGCTGTGTGTCATTTGAAAAAGCCAGCACATTGGAGCGCCAGTTGCTGCCATTTCCGCCTCCTTTTTCGCTCGCTACGAACCCTGCCCCGTTGGTGTCTCCAAAGAATATACCGATGCGCGATTGGTCGAGTGCCCACATGATTCCGAGGTCGGTTCCTGCGACATCAAATTGCTCGGCTGTGCTGTTTGGACTGGCGATGGCTTCCCCAGGTAATGGGGTGCCGGTTACACGAGCGATTTGCTTGACATTGGATAATACAAGCCCTTTAACTGCCAAAGGCTCTTGGCCGAACATTGATTTCGGCCAAAAAATGGCTAATGAAAGCAGCATGAGCAATGTTTTACGGTAACAATGACTTTTCATATACACCATATTAATGTTTAGACTGTGAAGGTTCAAAGTCGTCCTTCTTGACCCATTTGGCCGAGACCGCTTCAATTGCCGTGAACCGCTTAAGAAAATGACGCACATGTTCCTCCACGTAAGGATAGTTGGCACATACCTCACGCTGTCTCCTAATCCGCGGATCATCTTCCGATTCGAGTGTACTTTTCAATGTTGCAAAGCGAACGGTTTTCAATTGGGCTCGTAGTAAATTGGCGACTAAATGTTTTCTTTCCACTGATGCGATTCATCCTCGAATTGCTCTTTACCCCAGATAGGTAACTCTTTTTTTAAACGATCAACGACCTCCTCACAGGCGTTCATGGCCGCATTGCGATGGGCAGACGAGGTGAATACGAATAGGCATATTTCACCTGCGCAAACTGTTCCTAAACTGTGGTAAACGTGCATACAGACCAAGCCGTATTTACTGAATGTGGATTCCCTGATTTCTTCCATTTTTTTATCGGCCAATTCCTGATAGCACGAGTAATCAATTGAACAAACCGTTTTATCGCCTACGTTATCCGCCCTTACCTGACCGAGGAAGATGCTGTGCGCGCCAATGTTGTCTTTAGTGGCATGTTTGGCGATGCGATCTGCGATAAACATGGGTGAGATAGCGCCTTCAATAAATATCGTTTTTTTTTGTCTATCCATTAGTGTAGCACTCCAGGGTGTTTATACCTCCTACTAAGTTACTTATTTGGCTGTTGTTCGTTGTTTTTTCTGAAAGCAATGCCGCTGCGGCTAAACTCCGTACGCCCGATTGGCAAACAAAAACAATATGCTTTCCGTGTAATCGATGCAATTCATCCGATAATCTTGAAAGCGGAATCCGTACGTGATTGAATGTCAGTTTAGGCAATTCATTTGGATTTCTGACATCAACGATAAGGACATCTGGACGATGGTGGATAGCCATCAGATTTTTTGCCGTAATGGGTTGTACAGTTTTTGGTTTCAACCCGCAGAGTGTTTCATAATCAATTGTTTTGAAGGCTTCCAGCGAATCCGGAAACATTGCGTCGTTTGGAAGGGTGTGTGGAATATCTAAGACGATTTGCTGATTGTACAAGAGGTTTATCGTCAGGAGTTTATTGGAAAGCACGTGTCCGATACCCGTCAATAACTTGATGGTTTCGGTAGCCTGCATCGTACCGATAAGGCCCGGAAGTACGCCAAGAACGCCGGCTGAATTGCAATCAGGGGCATCCATCGGATTTGGGGGGGAGGGAAAAAGGTGCCTGTACGTCGTCTTCACGCCCAGGTTATCTGGTACATTGAAAACAGCTAATTGCCCCTCGTACTGGTATATCGCCCCAAATACCAAGGGCTTATTCAAAAGCATACAAGCATCACATAAGAGGTAACGGGTAGCGAAATTGTCTGTACAGTCTACAACGACGTCATACCCGTTAATCAACTTGATGGCATTATCTGTAGATAAATACAAGAAGTGTTCGTGGATGTCAATTTCGGGGTTGAGTAGCCTAAGTTTCGCGGCGGCAATTTTCGTTTTTGGAAGACCCACCTCATCCGTATTAAATAATACCTGACGTTGGAGATTGCTGCCTTCAATATGGTCGTGGTCTACGATACCGATAGTGCCCACGCCAGCTGCAACAAGGTACTGCAACGCCGGGCAACCTAGGCCCCCTGCACCGACCACTAATACATTGCCGTGTCGGAGCTTTGTTTGGCCATCTTGGCCGAACCCCGCCAGTCTATAATGCCTTGAATACCGCGTATCACGTTCTATCATTAGCCGCCGGAATAAGGGGGCATAATGGCAACCACATCATGCTCATTTAAAATCGTGTTTTCTTGAATGATGGTATTATTGACTGCCAATATTAATTTCCGCTTATTCAGTCCATCATTTTTTTCAGTCAGCGAACTCATCAGGCTGTTGGTGTCAGTTGCTTGGGCCATGAATTCTTTGTCCATGATCTCTGTAAGCGAACCAAACGTTATTACTTTTACCGTCATATCTTGATGCGTGAATATTAAAGGATTTTAGCTGTTTTTACATGCTGTGTTTTGTGTTTCCACCTAGACAAAGTAAGACAAATATTGGCGAAAAAATGCTTTCATTTCATTTGTTTATTTTTTGTCTCTCAACCGCCAGATGGAGCCTTGTGGGGTTCATATCGTTAAGCGGTTGTGAACAATAATTTATAGGATGCCATCAATAGTACGGTTGCTAGCACGTATTTTAACGCGTCTTGGTTTAATTTTTTTGAACCGAAATAAGCGCCAACCAGCCCACCAGTAAATGCGACCGCGACATAATACCAGATATTTGGTGAAATAGAAATGCCTTGGGTAAACATGCCGCCCAACCCTGCTAGGGAATTTACGAAAATGAACGCGGCGCTAATAGCTGCCGTTTGTTTCTGGTCGGCCCATTTTAACAATAGGAGTATGGGCGAGAGGATAATACCTCCTCCGATACCAATCATGCCGGAAAGGAGACCTACGACGGTACCAATGGCCAACGTCCCGAAGCTGTTATGAGGCTTCAGCTCTTCGGGCCTCGGGCTTTTGGACATGAAAAATTTGAGGATAGGGAAGAGCAGTAATAGACCGAGTACCTTTTTGTATAAATTGGCTTCTAGTGAAATCGTGCCGCCGAGAAAAGCCATGGGTATGGAGGCAAGAGCGACAATGAGGAAGATGTTTTTCCTGAAAAAATTTCCGCGATAGTATTGAATGAATGAAGTCATGGAGACGAACAGATTTAATGCTAAGGCGGTCGGTTTCATCTCTTGCGGCGCCATGCCATAGAGGGCCATTAAGGCGAGATAGCCACTAGCCCCCCCATGGCCAACGGAGGCGTAGAGAAAGGCGACGAGGAAAAGGATCAGGTAGAACAAATCCATCGTAAAATTTATCAATCAAATTACTGTGGCATCCTGATGTTAACTAACTTTTAATTCACCGGTTGTTAACGGTGTTACTGGAGTTTGCGACGGTGTTCGCCCCTGTTCTATTGATAATTTTACCGTCGGGAATTTAGACAACACCAGCTTTCCGAATAATTCGCATTCTTCGATAAGTGGGTATCCCGAAAGAATGAATGAACGGATGCCCATATCCATGTAGCGGTTTAGTTTTTCAATGATCTGATTGGGGGTACCTACCAACGCCGCACCACATCCGGAACGCGCCCGCCCGATCCCCGTCCAGAGCATGGGTTCGATGAAGTCATCCGGGTCAGCATGCTCGCGCAACTCATCTTGGCGGAGTACACCTGCCGATTTTGAATCTTGCGCCCGGTGTTTCAGTATTTGCCCCATTTCTGCATCGAATTTCGACATAAGTGTTTTCGTGTATTGGCGAGCCTCCGCTTCCGTTTCGCGGACAATCACGTGTACACGTAAGCCAAAGTCTATTTTCCGATTGTAGGATGCGGCCCGTTTGCTCATTTCTTGCATGGTTGCGTAAATGCGATCTTCCGTTTCTGGCCACATCAAGAAAACATCACAATGCTTTGCACATACGTCCATAGAGCCGGGCGAGATGCCGCCGAAATATAATAATGGTCCGCCGTTTTGTTGGTAGGACTTCACGGGGTATGCGGGCATTTTAAACTGGTAGATTTCCCCTTGATAATCGATCTCATCCAGTGTCCACGCTTGCTTCAGGATTTCTATAACCTCTTCACAGCGCTTATAACGCATTTCGGAATCTTCTTGCAATCCGGGCAGATTCGAATTGATGATGTTGATGGTGAGGCGCCCCTCCAAGATATGATCCAATGTAGAAATATGCCGTGCCAGCATGGGTGGGTGTATTTCTCCAGTACGGATGGCTGTTAGCATGTTGATATTTTTCACTTGGGGTGCCATCGCGCCAGCAAAAGGCAGAACTTCCTGTCCAGTGATGTAGGAGGTCGGCAGCAAGATGTTCTTAAAGCCCAGACGGTCGGCCGTTTTAATGATATCGGCGCAGTGTTCATAGTTGCTGCGTCTTTGGGGGTCTATGGTACCGAGAAACGCGGTATCACCGCCACAAAGGTCATCGAACCAAGATATTTCACAAACACGCTTTTCCGTTCTAACGGGTACAGACGTAAAAGAATTGATTGGCATGGCTTATAAAATTTAAGGTTACCAAATAATAGTAAGGCCGTGTTAATAATCGTACCACTGTATATCGGTGAGGGGCTCGCGCCTCAAACGGGCCCGTTTGTCCATGCTCGACGGCGAGTAATATTTTTCCAGGTAATCCAGGATGTCATCCTCTAAGTCGCCCAAATCCCACAGGTTATGTTTTTGTTGCATCCAGCGTATTTTCGCTAGCCAACCATCTCGGGTAAACCGGTTTTGGCGTACCAAATCCGTGGAATGGCATGTGGAACAATTTGCCAATATAAGCCGTAGGTTCGTATCGACCACCAAGCCGGTGTGTGTGTCCAGTGTCAAGCTGTCAGCGGTTAACGCATCAGCCCTATCAGACTGGGCGTCGGATGGGGGAGCCTGCGTGCCTGGCTCCGGACGATTCAAAAAAATGGTAAGCGCTACAACGATCGCCAGGCATGCGGCGACGGTAAAACCAACATTATGTTTCTTCATTGGTTCACGCTTCTATTCTTACTGCGATTCGATGGCATTCGTTGTTGATGTAGCCACGTGGGTTCCATTGTGGCATCACCATGGGCTGTGTTACCCCCTCACTATCAGTGGCCCGTACCCATACTTCATAATAGCCGTTTTGAGGAAAGTCGATTTGCAAAGACCAATGCTGCCACGCCAGCCGGTTTTTGGGCGGCTGGAGGGTTGCACGTTGCCACGTAGCGCCGTAATCGATCGATACGGACACTTCCTGAACCCGCAAGTCGCCAGCCCAAGCATGCCCCCGTACCGATAGCGATCTTGTAGAAGAAAGAACGGCGCCCGATTTGGGATGGGTAATGAGCGACTTGATGGGCATCGACTCGATAATACGGAAATTTTCCTCGGATTCTTCGACTTGCTCACCGGGTTGGATGGGTCTAATCGGTACACGGTAACTGGGAGCCGCCATTTTCGGGCCATCATGAACAATGTTGCGTACGGAAATGGTATGTAACCATTTTCCCGAAACGGAGGCCGGCCAGCCACCGATGACCAACCGAAGCGGCGCCCCATGCAAGAGTGGAATGTCTTGGTTATTTACCGCCCATGCAACAAGCGTTTCATCTTCCAACGCTTTTTTAATGGGCACACCTCTTGAAATGACAACCTTTCCTGGCTCTCGACTGAGGTGGATGTCTTTCCCGTAATAACCGATATACACGGCATCGTCTTTCAGCCCCACGTCTGCTAGAATATCTTTCAGCCGGACACCAGTCCATTCCGCACAATGAAGCCCCCCCTGTGTCCACTGATTACCCGAGGCTGGGGGGTAAAACCCCGACCTTCCGTTGCCACCGCACTCCAACACCACTTGATACGTATAGGATTTAAATCGCCGTTTGAGCTCCGCAATGGTGAACGTCCGTGCTTGTTTGACCGACTCACCGTTGATTGTTAGCGACCATTTAGACGGATCAATGGATTCTTCGGCGGGGGGTAAACCGTTATTCCGCACAAACATTTTACTTATTGGCGTCACCTTATCGTCCAATAGATGCGCTGGTGCCTCCATGTTTAGGGGGCGGCTGTTCAGCACAGTCATTCCTGGATCCTTGCCATCCATTTGATCACCCAATAATGCTAAGGGTGTAACATGAGCAGGTATGTTTTCAGCAAACATCACCTTCGTACCCACAAGCCCTGCCAACGCTGCCAGCGCGCTTTTTTTCAGAAAGCCTCTTCTGTTATGGTAATCGTCCATCGGTCTTTTATAATCAATACTTATCGTTATAAATTCAAATGCAGTTGGAGTAAATATAGTGGCTTTACATCCGTTTGAAAAATGACAATTCCTAATACGTGATTACCATTGGTTATAGCGTCACTGAGAAAGCGAATGAAGCAGTGCGCTTGCTCTTTCGACGTCCGTTGGTGTATTCACATTCATGAGCGCGTTTGGATACTTGGGCCGGATTGTCTTTTTTTTACTATTGATAAGTACTTTGCGGGGGCACGTGATGTCTTGACCCAAAAAATGTAATAATACGGGATAGCTTTCCGGTTCCCAGATGGCAATTAACGGTTCGGGCAATTGGTCATGCGGACTCTCATAAGTTGTTGCGAGTTGTTCCGGGTCTCGGTTTGATACCAGAAACTCGACGGTAGCGTGGTCTAGCAAGGGGAGGTCGCAGGCGATGACCAACCACGCCTTATCTCGCTGCGTACGCATTGCAGAAAGGATGCCACCCATAGGGCCTAGGTTTAGAAAAGTGTCTGGCAGGGCATGGTATGCCTCATCGAAACCGGGCGTCTGGTCGTGCCGACAGGAAATATAGACCGATTTGCAGAAGTGCTTTAATAAGTCGGCTGCTTGGTAGCGTTGTTCCTTTCCAGACCAATTCATCCGGTCTTTAGGCTGGCCCATCCGGCTACTCTTCCCGCCCGCCAATACCAACCCATTCAATTGGGCTACGTGCTTATTTTTTATAGTCATGTTTACCTCCTGTTTTTTCGACAATCATGATTTCCCGGATCACGATTTCGTGGCTCAATGCCTTGCACATGTCATAGATCGTAAGTGCAGCTATGGAGGCGCCGGTTAATGCTTCCATTTCCACGCCGGTTTTAGCCGAAACACTTGCCAGGCAATGGATGGTGATTTGTTGTGGGGATGAGCGTTCGATATCAATCTTACAATTCTCCAGGCCCAAAGGATGGCAAAGCGGAATCAGGTCGCCGGTTTTCTTGGCCGCCATGATGCCTGCAATAATGGCTGTTTGGAAAACAGCGCCCTTTTTTGTTTGGAACTGGGTGTCTTGAAGGGATTTCACAACATGGTCGGGCATCTCTACGATACACCGGGCCACTGCAGTCCGCCGGGTAATCTGTTTTGCCGATACATCGACAATTGTCGGCATGTCTTTTTTATCTAAATGTGAGAACGTATCCATGATGAAAGCTATTTATTAAAATGGCACCTCCATATGCGGTAGCATGCGCCTTTTTTGGCCGCATGGTCGCCTAGGGGGAATTCCATGAAAGCGTCCGCATAATTGAGTTGCGAGAAGTCGCCAGAATTGTTGGACCCCACCGTTGACGCGTATAGTCGGGCGTGTTCATCGCTTTGCAATCGGACCTGTGCAAAGTACTGAAGATTTCCGGCGATAGAAAAATCATGTTGTAAAACGGCATATTCCGGGATAGGAGGTTTCAAAGTCAGCGTGTTGGTAAGCCAGGGGATGAAATAGCGGTGCAAGCACATAAATGTAGAAACTGGATTACCGGGGAATGCAAAAATCAACGCATGATCGCCGTGCGAGCCAAAGAAAAAGGGTTTGCCCGGTTTTTGAAACACCCCATGGAATAATTTTTTGGTAGCCAGTTCATCGAGTACATGAGGCACATGATCGAATTTTCCTTTGGAAACGCCGCCACACAGAAGCAGTACGTCGTATTCCGCAACGCAGCGGCTTAATTCTCGTTTGATGAGATCATAGTCGTCAAGCAGGTGGAGCAGGTCCGCTGATACCGCATATTGCTGTAGTACGGCTTGGATGGTGATGCCGTTGGAACGCCTAAGCTGGTAAGGGGTGGGATGATCACTTGGGCTGACCATCTCGTCTCCGGTGGTGATAATGATTACGCGGGGTGGTTTCCTAACTAATAATTCTGTCTTACCGATAGAAGCTGCGAGCCCGATCAATGCGGGGGTGACCACCGTATTCGCCGCCGCTACCAGCTCATGCTTTTTTTTATCACTTCCCTTGGTATGCACGTACATGCCTTTTTTTACAAGCGGCATGTTTAGGTAGGCGACCCTATCATTTATGCGGATGTCTTCAACCTTGATAACGGTGTCTAGTGTTGGGTCCAACGCTGCGCCCGTCATGATTTCGATGCACCCATGGGGTGCTGTCAATGGTATTGGCATGTCACCCGCTGCTTGGACACCGCCTATTTCAAAGGATCGTATTCCGCGTTGATAGCTGTCAAAATGAATGGCAATACCGTCTACCATGGCCCGGTTAAATGGAGGGAAGTCGCGGTCGGCGAGCAGATTTTCCGCTAATATCCGTCCTTGTGCATGTTGGTAAGCGACCGTTTCGGTTCCGTAATGACGCACTTGCGAACGGATGATTTCTTCTGCTTCTGCAACGGTAACCATATTACCCCCCAATCGTTGCCATGGATGCGTGCTTATGGTTGGCTTCCAGCATTTTCTTTTCTGCCTCCCATCCATCGCTTGGCTTTTTCAAAATCGCATTTGTGATTTTGTGTTTTAGTTCTTCATCGGTTAGCCCTTCTTGCATCGCTTCTTTGAGGTTCAGTGAGCCACCGTCATATAAGCAGGTACGTAACACCCCCGTTGGGGTAATGCGGATGCGGTTGCACGAGCCGCAGAAAAGACGCGTATAGGCAGCGATAATGCCGATGTCTCCAATTTGCCCCGGGATTTTATAGGCATAAGCGGTAGCGTGTCGTGGCGTTTCCATTTTGGAAATCATGGGATAGTGCTGTTCAATGTGTTTGTAGATACGTAAGTGGTCCCAGGTGGGCATCCCCCGATGAACATCGCCGTTGAAAGGCATTTCTTCAATAAACCGGACGCTTACGGGCAAGTCATCGGCCAACTTCACCATTGGGATAATATCTTGGGTGTTCATGTTTCCCATTACGACGACATTGATTTTCACTTGGATGCCGTGGGTTAAAAGGGCGTCAAACGTCTTAAGCACCTGGGCCAGGCCATCGCGGCGGGTAATCTGAATGAACCGGTCTTTATCAAGAGTGTCTAAGCTTAGGTTCACGCACTTTACGCCGATTTTCTTTAAATCGGGCACAGAATCGGCCGTCCTGAAGCCGTTTGTAGTAATGCTGAGCTCGCCAAATCCATCAATGGAAGCGATACGCGTCAAGAATTCCATTAGGTTATTCCGTAAAAAGGGTTCGCCGCCAGTAATCCGTATTTTATTTACACCCATCTCCGTGAATATCGAACACAGCCTGAACATTTCATCAAAGCTCATCAGCTCGCGCCTTGGAATCCAATCGAGCCCTTTCTCCGGCATACAATACATGCATCTCAGGTTGCACCTATCGGTAACGGCCAGACGCAAATAAGTTATTGGACGCCCATAGCTATCTACTATCATAATACCTGTCGTAAGTGGTATGAATTACATGTTATACTTAAGACTGCTCAAATACGCACAAAAGAATAAGAATACGAAATTAAAATACATTATACCCTATTTCTATTTTTTATCGCATTAACGGGGAATATGCTGGGGAGTTATGAATAAATGTAATCAGGTATAAGCATAATGAATTTCCTATTTTGATTGATTAATAGGTCCTTTGGGAGACCGTGTTGCGCTGGATAACGATATCGTCCATTTAACACTTAATGACGCCAATTATGAATCCACTGCTACAGACACGAAAATGGTGTTTTTTTGACGCTGCAGATTTTATTCGTATTTGGGAACGCTTTTGCACAACAAACAGGAATAAACGGTATTTTTACTGATGAACGAAACCGACCTATCGCAGGGGACGCCGTATGAAACCGGTCATGGTTTTCTAAAATCACACAGCGGAATGATAAACCATAATAGCTACATCGTCATTGGAAAAAATGAATAACGGATATGAAAAAAAGCAATAATTTCTCGCGTAGAAAATTTATCGGTCAAAGCCTAGCCGGAGTCGCTGGCATCGGGCTTGTCAATTTATATGGCAGCCCATTGCTTGGAAGGTCTCCCGAGCCAAACACATTCGGCCCCAACTTTGCGAAGGTCTATAAAATCGGTATCATCGGCTGTGGAAACAGAAGTAAGGCGATAATCGGTTCATTGAATTCCGTTCCTGACATCGAAATCACGGCACTTTGTGATATCTTGCCGCATAAAATGGCTCAGCGTGCTGAGTTGATCAAAGGTGGGCCTAAGCCTCGCTTTTTCACCGATTATCAAGAGATGTTGAAGTCAGGCGGTTTGGATGCGGTGGCAATTATCACTCCCCCCGGTTTACATAAAGACCAAGCAATTGCGTCAATGGAAGCCGGCAAGCATGTGTTTTGTGAAAAGCCAATGGCATTGACCGTTGCCGACTGCAACGCGATGCTTAACGTCGTAGAGAAAACAGGTATGTCACTCCAAATCGGCACACAGCGCAGGCATGCACCGCAATATAAGTTCCTGGTGGAAACCATTCGGACTTCGCCAATCGGGGATTTGATTTATTCCGACTTAAACGACTACCGGGGCGATTGGCGTGTGCCTGAAGCCGATGAGTACGCTGAGGGTGTAGGTTACTGGCGGCTTGATCAGCAGCAAAGCGGCGGAGCCGTTTTTGAAATGGGCGCCCATATCATCGATGTCAATAATTGGATAATGGACAGCGAACCTGTGGCGATATCCAGTATGCAAGGAGTCAATAATGGCTTGCTTCGTAAGCGTGATTCGATGGACCATGGCGGGGTTATGGTACGCTATGCCAACAACGCAATGATGAATTACGGCAGTGTGGTTTATAACTACGGCTCCTCTACACCAGAAACATTTTTCGGCACCAAGGGGACCGTCCAATTTGGTAATGGAAGTGTTGCTGTTAATTTCGGACAGCCGCGTGGTGTAGCGCCATATGGTCCAACACCGGAATCTTTCAAGAAGCCGCTACCGACGGGATCCGCTGAAGTGGCGCAGATGAAATATTTCGCGGAGGTGCTTGCTGGGAAAAAAGCACCGTTTCCGGACGGAGTAATCGGTAGGCAGACCGTGCAGATTTGTGAGGGTTCGGTTTTATCTGCGCAGGAGCGTAGAGAGATCAATGTAAAAGAACTAGGTTAGCCCATAAAGGAATTGTAGAATTTTTCAACGCGTTTCGGAAGTGGGATAATTATATAAAAACAAGCACCAGTACAATTATCGTAACGAGCACCCACAACGTCACGGCCTGAATTATGATCCGACCCCCATCTGTTTGATGGTTTCAAGTGAAACGCTGGAACCAATGAGGAATAGACTGGCTACCATCATTTGTTTTGCCCCGACATATAAATCGTTAAAAAGACTTTACCAAGAAGGCAGAAAGCTATATAGACATGAAGTGAGAAGAAATTCGAGAATGAAAAAAGGAAATCGTAGTGCTCCGTTGTTTTTGGAAGACCCGACCGCAAGGATAATGAGCATAGGGACAATCCATAAAATCCTTAGCATTTTTGATATTGTCGCTATTTTAGTGCTTCGTCGCCATACTTCGCCGCAGCCCCTACTACCGAACTGGTGTCATGGATCGCAATGGCAGCCCAATGTCCGAATTGCTCTTGAGAAAGCCCGAACCAACGGCCTAATGTGGGGAAGAGTAGCAGCCCCAATGCGTTCAATAGGAATATGGTACCGGTTGCTATCGAAAGCTGACCTGCGTCGGCTTTTATGGCGGAGTCTACGGCTACTATTGCACTTCCCCTACAAATCGCTGTACCTACAGAAATCAGGAAGGGACTAACGCTGTCAATTTTTTAAAAGCATGCCGATTGTAAGGCCCACGGCCAATACACCGAATACGAATTCGGCGGTGATGCCAATGTTTACTCTGCCCGCGTCGACTAATGTATTGATGTTAATGCCGAACCCAAACCCGATTACGAAGCGCTCAGGAGATGGCCGTTCCATTTGGTAATTAAATCCTTATTTTCTACTACGTTGAAAGCTGAAAATTTTGTCTTTCATAGCGTGAAGATAACCTGTTTTCACCGCCGGAATAAATGACTATACTTATGCGCCATCACCCTTTCTTTATGGTATCGATTTGCATACCTCACACACATAGCGGAGAACTTGTTTATGGTTATAGCGCAATTAATCGTGGCATCTTACCGCTGCCAATCAATTTTCTGTTACCTTTACCTAAAAGCCAAGTATGATGCAAAGAATAGCCTTTTTACTGTTGTTGGTGTCCACGAAGCCGGGCTTATGTCAACAAGCTACCGATGTTGCGGTGGCAAAAATCTGGGACGAAGGCCAGCACAATGCTTCACCGATCTGATCCGTTTCGACGGGGAATTTTATTGTGCTTTCCGTGAGGGTGCAGCCCATGTGCCCGACAGTGAGGGGACGGATGGTTATGTGGTCGCAGCTTTTTCAAAGGTAAACGAAATGTGAACGCGCGTAGATGACAGCATTAAAGAACGATTTATAAAAATACAAGCAATTAATTTGTTTATTTGCAGCGTTTAATTTTACTTAAAGCCGTATGCGAGTTAAAATCAACAACTATATGTTTTATGTCGCCTTCGTGGCGTCATTGGGCGGCTTCCTGTTCGGTTTCGATACCGCAGTCATTTCGGGGGCTGAGGCTGCCATCCAGAAGGTTTATGGACTAACTGACTATTGGCACGGCTTTACGATTGCGATTGCCCTGATCGGTACGATCATTGGCACGATGGTTTGTGGTAAACCGGTAGAACGGTATGGCAGGAAGCTCGTGTTGCAATGGGTAGGGACAATTTATTTGGTTTCGGCACTCGGCTGCGGTTTGATCGTCGACTGGCATTGGTTCTTGTTTTTCCGGCTGATCGGGGGTATTGCGGTTGGGGCGTCGTCTGTTGTGGGGCCCATGTATATCGCCGAGATCTCGCCAGCCAATTGGCGGGGCCGTTTCGTGGCTTTTTTCCAGTTCAATATTGTTTTTGGTATCGTGGCGGCGTACATATCCAATTACTGCCTTGCCGGTATTCCAGAAGACTGGCGTTGGATGTTGGGGGTATTGGCCATCCCGTCGCTGGTGTTTGTCGTCTTGTTGTTCACGATCCCGGAAAGCCCGCGGTGGCTGATGAAGAAGCAACGCGGTGCGGAAGCGGAACGCGTATTCACGAAAATCGGCACGGGCGATATCGCGGCCCAACTGGCGGCCGTCAAGGCGTCGTTCCAGTCGTCATTGCATGATGAAAGGCTCTTTCAGCGCAAGTACTACAAGCCCATTCTGTTCGCTTTCCTGATTGCCACGTTCAACCAGCTTTCGGGTATCAACGCCATCCTGTATTATGCACCGCGTATTTTCGAAACAGCGGGCCTTTTGCGGGATTCCGCACTGATGCAGTCGGCGATCATCGGGGTGACGAACCTGGTATTTACCATGCTGGCCATGCTTATCATTGACCGGGTGGGGCGTAAGAAATTGCTAGTTGTGGGTTCCGTTGGCATGATCGTGTCGCTCGGACTTGCGGCCAAGGGTTTCTATGAAGATAGTTTGGAGGGGTATGCCATGCTCTTCTACTTGATTGGTTTCATCGCGTCATTTGCGATCTCGCTCGGTGCGGTGATTTGGGTGTTGATAGCCGAGGTGTTCCCGACGAGCGTGCGGGCCAAGGGGCAAGTGTTGGGAAGCATGACCCATTGGGTATGGAACACGGTATTGTCGTGGACATTCCCCATCATTGTCGGCAGCATCGGGAATGGTGCCGCTTATATTTTCGGATTTTTTGCGTTGGCCATGGTGGCTAACCTGTTCTTTGCGTGGTTCGTACTGCCAGAGACCAAGAATAAATCATTAGAACAGCTTCAAGAGGAACTTACTACATAACGAATATATAATGAAAAATAGCTTTTTTATTTTCTGTTGCGTGCTGCTTTGCGCAGGATGCCAATCAAACACCGTGAAGCACATCACATCACAACCATCAGATTTCCGGCTGGACATCGGCGGGAAAGCAGTAGACTTATATTACCTGAAGAACAAAAACGGGTTTGAAATGGCCGTCACCAATTTCGGCGCCCGTATCGTGGAGTTATGGGTTCCCGATCGCAACGGTGCGTTCGCCGATGTCGTGCTGGGCCATAACCACATCGACAAGTACGTGCACTACCAAGGTGAAAGGTTCCTCGGGGCAACCATCGGCCGGTTCGGTAACCGCATCGCCAACGGGAAGTTCTCGCTTGGTGGAGAAACCTACCAGTTGGTCCGCAATGAAGGGTCGAATACCCTGCATGGCGGGTCGAAGGGATTCGATATGGTGGTATGGGATGCTAAGCAGGTGGATGGGCAAACGCTGGAGCTAACCTACGTTTCTAAAGACGGCGAGGAAGGCTTCCCGGGCACCCTTTCTGTTAACATGACTTACCGGTTGACCGACTCCAATGCGCTTGAAATCGTCCACAGGGCCACTACCGATAAACACACGGTACTCAATCTCACCCACCACTCGTTTTTCAACCTGCATGGCGAGGGTAATGGGAGCATCAATGACCACGTACTCATGATTGACGCATCGGCTTATACGCCGGTGGATAGCGTGCTGATTCCTACAGGAGAACTTGCGTCGGTTGCCAGCACGCCCATGGATTTCCGTGAGCCTACGGTAATCGGCAGCCGGGTAGATGATGATTTCGCACAGCTGAAATTGGGCAACGGATATGACCATAACTGGGTGTTGGACCGCGAAACACCCTCGGACCTCGAGTTGGCCGCATCGGTTTACGAACCGGGGTCTGGCCGGTTCATGGAGGTGTTCACCACGGAGCCGGGTATCCAATTTTATGGCGGCAATTTTTTTACCGGCCAAGAAATCGGTAAATCAGGCAAGCCTTATGGCTACCGCGAATCGTTTGCATTGGAGACCCAGCATTTTCCCGATAGCCCCAACCAACCCGCATTCCCGTCGACCGAGTTAAAGCCCGGCGAGGAATACCACCATATTTGCGTCTATCAATTCAGTGTAAAATAAGACAGCCAAATTCAGGCATCTCACGTAATTGAATGAAAGAAGAAATAACAGCACGCATCTTAGCCGATAAAGTAATCGCCATTGTTCGCTTGGACGAGGCACAGCAGGTAGCACCTGCCGTTGGCACCTTAATCGATGCCGGCATCAAGGTACTCGAAATTACCAGTAACACGCCGGGCTATTTGGCCGCCATCCAAGCGGCGCGCCAGCGGTATCCCGATGTGACCATCGGGGCAGGTACCGTGATCAATGCAGCGCTCGCAACGGAGGCCATTGCGCACGATGCACAGTTTTTGGTTACCCCCAACATGAATACGGAGGTAATTACCGTGGCGCATCGCGCCGGCATTCCCGCGGTGATGGGGGCCATGACGCCTACCGAGGTGGCGCTGGGAGTGGAATCCGGTGCCGACTTCATCAAACTATTCCCTGCCGCTGCTTTGGGCATCGATTACTTCAAAGCGCTTCTAGGTCCATTCCGTGGAACCCGCTTCCTTGCGGTCGGCGGTATCAATCAAACCAACGCATTAGACTGGTTCCATGCGGGGGTTTCGGGAATCGGTGTTGGCGGTTCGATCATGGCTGGTGAGCCCGCGGCTGTTTCGCAGTCGATTGACAGGCTTTTGCGTTCGATAATGGATAATGATGCGTAGAGAAATACATATGGAAGATAAATTGATTATCGAAAAACTGGAGTTATTCAAGGTGCCACCTCGGTGGCTGTTTCTGAAAATAACGACCAAAGAAGGGATTGTCGGGTGGGGCGAACCGATCGTTGAAGGACGGGCCGACACGGTGGCCGCGTGCGTGGACGAGCTGGCCCAATACGTCATTGGCCAGTCCGCACATCGCATCCAAGACCTGTGGCAGGTGCTATACCGGGGTGGTTTCTACCGGGGCGGGCCGATATTGATGAGTGCCATTTCGGGGATAGACCAAGCGCTGTGGGATATCAAGGGCAAATCGGTCGGCTTGCCCGTATACCAATTACTGGGTGGTGCCGTGCGCACGAAAATGAAGATGTATTGCTGGATCGGGGGCGATGATCCCGAGGTGGTCATCCAACAAGCAAGGGATCGTGTAGATGAGGGATATAGTGCGGTAAAGATGAATGCCACCGGCCCCATGGCGTGGATAGCCTCCCAGAAAGACATCATCAAAGTCGTCGAGAACATCCGCTTGCTGCGTGAGGAATTCGGAGATGACCTAGATATCGGGCTCGACTTCCACGGACGGGTGCACAAAGGGATGGTCCGGCCGCTTATCGATCAGTTGCGCCCGTTTCATCCGATGTTTATTGAAGAACCTGTGCTCAGCGAGCACGCCGAAGCCCTCCATCACATATCGGCCTACAGCGGTATCCCCATTGCCACGGGCGAGCGGATGTATTCGCGCTGGGATTTCAAACAGTTGTTGCACGACGGACACGTGTCCATCATCCAGCCCGATTTGAGCCATGCCGGTGGCATATCCGAGGTATTCAGGATTGCGGCCATGGCCGAAGCCTATGATGTTGCGGTGGCACCGCATTGCCCGCTCGGCCCCATATCGCTCGCTGCCGCACTCCAGCTCGATTTCGCATGCATCAATGCCGCCATCCAGGAAAGCAGCATCGGCATCCATTACAACCAGGGGTTTGATTTATTAGACTACGTCGTCAATCCCGAAATCTTCGCCGTAACCGACGGTTACATCCAATTATTCCAAAAACCGGGATTGGGTGTGGAAATCGACGAAGCCGCTGTCAAGCGCGCCCAACAACTCGGCCATCAATGGACCAATCCCATCTGGCGATTGCCGGATGGCAGTGTTGCGGAATGGTAATATTTTTGCCAGCTATGCAAACGTTTCTTGGCCATGACAGTCGCCGCAATTGGCTAATTCGCTATGGTTTTTTCTTTTCAGGATTGGTGTGTTTTGCACTGGGCGTTGCCATTTCCGTAAAAATGCGACACCTGGGCCTACATCCCTGGGATGTGCTGAACATTGCCCTTTTTGATCGCTTCGGATTGTCGATAGGAACTTGGACGGTAATCATCGGCTTGCTATTGATTGCCGTTTCCTTGGTTGTGAGCCGAAAGTATGTTAATCTAGGCACGTTCTTGAACGCCTTGCTTATCGGGCCCATCATGGATTTCTTCCTTTGGCTGGACGTGCTACCGTCCCCTGCTTTTGCCTGGACAGACTACCTATGGTTGCTCCTGGGGATCGTGGTGGTGGGCACAGGCGGTGGCTTGTATGTATCGGGCGGCATCGGGGCGGGACCGCGCGATGGCTTTATGCTCTCCGTGGCCGAACGGACGGGGCTTTCTGTAAGTAAGGCCCGCATCGTCGTGGAATGCGTGGTATTGCTTATCGGCTACCTGTTGGGCGGCCCCGTTTTCCTGGTTACTTTTCTCTATACGTTTGTTATGAGTCCCATCTTCCAGTTTTCGCTAAAGTTCTTCACCGAGCTGAAGAACCGGATTATCGCGCCGGCCATCAAATCGTAATGCGGCCTCCAGTAGCCGGTATGGTTGCCCCCGAAATATAACTGCTTTCTTCCGAAGCCAAGAATACAAAAGCAGGCGCGATCTCGGCTGGCTGCCCTGGCCTGCCCAAGGGGGTGTTTTCTCCAAAAGTGGATGCCTCTTGCCACTTCGTCGACGTGATCAGCGGCGTCCATACCGGTCCCGGAGCCACGGCATTTACACGAATGCCCTTTCCTTTTTGGAGTAGGATCTGGCTGAGATTGGCTGTGAAATTCTCCACGGCTGCCTTGGTCGCCGCATACGGGAGCAGATCGTCTGATGGGCTAAAGGTGTTTACCGAAGTCGTGTTGATGATAGAGCTGCCGGGCCTCATATGAGGTTCGGCAGCCTTGCACAGGTAAAAGATGCTGTGCACATTCACGTCGAAGGTGCGGGTCCATTCGTCTGATGGGATATCCTGCAATGATTGCCGTGCCATATGAAATGCTGCATTATTCACGAGGATGTCGATTCGGCCAAACGCCTGCACCGCTTTCTCTACGATGGATTTGCAGTGTGCTTCGCTTGTAATGTCTCCTTTTACAAGGATGCACGTGCGGCCGGCTTCTTCAACATATTTCCGAGTGTCCTGTGCATCGTCATCTTCTATGTCGTCTAAGTAACACAGCACGAGGTCAGCACCCTCGCGGGCGAAGGCGATGGCGACGGCTTTGCCGATACCGGAATCGCCCCCTGTTAAGATGACCTTTCGGTCAGCTAGCTTTCCAGTTCCTTTATAGCTTTTCTCACCATGGTCGGCCAGTGGCTTCATTAATGCCTCTTTTCCCGGATAATCTTGTTTTTGTTCGGGGAATGGTGGCGTTGGATATTTGGTGTCTGGTTGTTGGGCGTTCTGCTCGTGTATTTTCTTTTCCATATCCTATCAACCCCAATTACATGGTTATTGTTTGGACCTTCGCAGTGGCGCAGATAATTTAAACAAAAACGGCGACTTCGCTGTTAGGCTATAACCACTCTCGAATGCAGGTTTATACATGACCTTGCTCCGGATGCGGAGCATAAAACACATACTATGGAACGAGCGAAACCACAGCAAAGCTATTTTATACCGGATGAGGCGGGCCAACATCCCGAATCCGGTATCGGAAAAATAAACGATGAGTTTGTCCAACGAATCGACGCAACAGATTACCCCTGCGTGGGCGCAAAGTCTGCGTTGCATACCGGTCAGTACCGATTGGGGAACTATGGCAAGATGGGTGATCCCATCACGACCGCCCGATTGGCAGAAGACTTGAAAATGTACATCCGAGAAACACTGGCGGCCGACAGCAATTACATGACCATGGTTGCCGTCTTTACTGATGAAATCTTTGCCGAAATAGATTTCGAACGGAAACTCTGGATGCAACTCCAAAAATTGCATGACGCTGACCGCGACGCACCGTGGGATACGACCGTAGGCCATAATCCAGAAGACAAAGACTTCAGCTTTAGCTTCCACGGCGCTGCATTTTTCATCGTGGGTCTTCATCCGCATGCCAGTCGGAGAGCGCGCCGATTCAGTCGCGCGGCCATGGTTTTTAACCTGCACCACCAGTTTGAACAGTTGCGGGCTGCCGGTAGCTACGAGAAGATGAAAAAGGTAATCCGGCAGCGAGAAATCGCCTACGATGGCAGCATCAACCCGATGCTGAACGACCATGGCGAAGGGTTGGAAGCTCCACAATACAGCGGTCGGAAGGTCGACGAACATTGGAAATGCCCTTTTCGCCACCATTAAGAACAGCATGATGATTTACACCATACCGAAACAATCGGGCGCAGCGTTCCGGCTGAACCAGGGAAGCAAACTCAAAGTAATCGATCCGCAGGGTGAGCAAGTAAGCGATATGGTCTTGTTCAATGCGGCGGATATCCGCGAAAAGATTTCTTCGGGCAAAACATTGGATTTCGAGAATACCATTTTGATTACGAAGGGACATCACCTGTGGAGCAACCGAAGTCGGAAAATGATGGAGATTATGGAAGACACCAACGGTCGCAACGATTTCCTTTTGGCGCCCTGCAGCCCGGAGACCTTCGAAATTTTATACAACAACCCCGATTACCATCCCAGCTGTTTTGAGAATCTACACACCCATCTTGCCGCATTCGGCATACAGCCGGATGACATCCCAACCGCTTTCAATATCTTCATGAACGTACAATTCGCAGCGGATGGGCAGTTGTCTGTAGATCCACCGCAGAGCAAAGCCGGAGATTTCGTGCTGTTCGAGGCGAAAATGGACCTCATCGTCGGGCTAACCGCTTGCTCGGCAGAGCAGTCTAACAATTATTCATTTAAACCTATTCAGTACCAGATCGTGGAATGAACATCAGTTACATTTTGCCCATCAAATGGGATGGCGACCAACCCATCGCGGAGCTGACCGGTTACTTAACTTACCTTCCGCCTCAGATGGATTTGATCATCGTGGACGGCTCCTTGCCAGCGAACTTCGAAAGACACCACCGCGCATGGGCCCGTCTCGGAAAACATATTAAACCTCATGCCCATTTTCGATTTTTAAATGGTAAAGTAAACGGCGTGTTAACAGGCTTATTGGAAGCCAAACATCATCATGTCGTTATTGCGGATGACGATGTTCGGTATGAGCTACATCAGGTTCATGTCATTGATAAATTGCTCGCAGACTATGAACTAGTTAGCCCCCAAAACTATTTCCAGCCGTGCCCATGGCACGCTAAATGGGATACTTCACGGAGCCTATTGAACCTGGCATGGGCACATGATTACCCAGGCACCTTAGCTGTCCAACGCGATTTTGTACGGGAGCTGGGTGGGTATGATGGCGATGTGTTATTTGAAAACCTGGAGTTAATCAGAACCGTCAGGGCGGGCGGGGGCACGGTCATCTATCAAAACGACTTGTTTATTCGGCGTGTACCGCCTTCCGGCCGGCATTTTTGGTCGCAACGAATCAGGCAGGCTTACGATGATTTTGCGCAGCCGGCACGGATGTCGTTCTTTATCATACTATTGCCCTTAGTAATTGAGGCGGCAATTCATGCCGCCTGGCTTATTCCCTTGTTCCTTATGCTCACCATCGCCGTAGCGGAGATTGGCCGAAGAAAGCACGGGGGATAACGCGTAATAGCCCTCAGTTGTTCATTTTGTGCACCGTTATGGTTAATCGAACGCGCTGTCTGTACCTGGTTAGCGCTGTTCAGGAGGCTGGTTGACGGGGGAATTCGATATAATTCGGCAACGATTAGTAAAGCGGCCAACACCGTCGGAACAATACGGCGGCGGCTGAACATACGCGCTACCCTAGGTCTTAAACCGACGGATTAACTTCAAGATCGATTCCCTGTGGTTGGCATCCTTCGCCCATTGGGGCAATCGGCTTGCCAGGCTGTTGTTCTTGAGCGGCAGCCCATTCCGCCCACGTTTGTAACCGGCGATATACTGTTCGATGATAGTGAGGTGTTCCACGTTATACGCCCACAACGTGCCGTGGGGTGTTTCGATGTAATACCATACGCGGAAACCGAAAAACGGGTCACAGGGTGCATCGAGGAGGAGCATACGACCGCGAACCGCTTTCCCCCTGCTATTCACAAATGCAGTGAGCTTGGGCGTGTTACCATACTTGACAGCGTACCCGCATGCCCCACATGAAAAACGCACTTGTTTCTCATATTGTGCAATCGGCGCATCTACACATGCCCCGACAACCGTGGCTTGCTGCCCACATTTGGGGCACATTACATCTATTCTTTCTGTGAAGTCGCTATTGCGGGCCGTATACGCATTTACCGTCATAGCGGGCAAAGATACCCCGAACCTGCGTGCGTGTAAATACTTAGTGCAGGGTATTTTGAAGAATGAAACGGCTGCCGAGAATGAATAACCTATGATTACTCAATCGGATGTGTAACTTATGGTTTTCGACGCAAACTCAAGCGCGGGAATAGATGAGCACATTTTGGCTCTTTCGAGACAAATCAGCGAGCTTTTGAATCGTAGGCGATAAGTTTTTAAGACAAAAAGCTGTTTCTTTGCGGGAACGCATCATGTGCGATAGTAATAATAGTGATAAATGACAATTATTTATTGAACTTATGAAGACGATATTTTTTTACGCCGTGCTATTCTCGACCGTTGCCTTTGGTTGTACCAACAGCCGCCCCACCGGCGATGGAGCCGAAGCGATTACCATTGCCAATCCCGTATTGCCGGGGGACCATCCCGACCCGACGGTCATCAAAATCGGCGATACGTACTGGGCATCGGCCACCTCCAACGAATGGGGACCGCTGTTCCCAATTTACAAATCGACGGATCTGGTTAATTGGGAGCAGGTGTCCTACGCTTTTGCCGACCTGCCCGAGTGGGCGCGCAATAATTTCTGGGCACCCGAGCTAGCGTATGATGAAGCCCAGGGCAAGGTGTACCTTTACTATACCGCACGCGATAAGTCGACCGGCCGACTTGCGGTAGCCGTAGCCAGCGCACCGACGCCGGAAGGTCCATATACCGACCACGGTCCGTTGGTGAGCCAGGAGTTGGGCTCTATCGATGGGTATGAGGTGAAAGACAACGGTAAGATATATCTGCTCTGGAAAGAGGATGGCAATAGCAAGGGCCAGCCTACACCGATGTGGGCACAGGAGATAAATGCCGAGCGTACCGCCTTGGTGGGTGAAATGCACGAGCTGTTCAGGAACGATGAGGAATGGGAAGGACGCTTGGTGGAGGGCATCAGCGTATTCCACCACAACGACTACTATTATGCCACTTATTCGGCCGGAGCCTGTTGCGAGGTTAGCTGCAACTACAAAACCGGGGTTGCACGGGCCAAACAACTGCTGGGTCCTTGGGAGAAATATGATCAAAACCCTGTGTTGGTAGACAATGATGACTGGAAGTGTGCCGGCCACGGTACGGTGGTGAAGCATGGCAGCGATTTCTACTACCTCTACCACGCCTACAACCAAGCTGGAAGCGTATACGTGGGCCGGGAAGGCGTGTTGGAAAAAATCAACTGGACGGCCGATGGATGGCCCGTATTTGCCAACGATGCCGGCTATGATCGCGAGGCGACGTCAACCGACTATACCGATCAGTTCAATACCATGTCTCAGGTTTGGCGGTGGCGTGTGAACCAGCCCGTGACGGCATCGGTAGGTAGCGATGGGTTGTTGCTGACCGCTTCGCAGGGCAACGACGGTATCGGTTCACTGCTGGTGCAACCCATTACTTCAATCAATTATGAAGTGACTGCACGCGTAGCTGTGAAGACTACCAACGAACAGACGGGAGCCTCCATCACCATGGTCGGCGGCGCAAACAACCGCTTTGGGGCGCCTATCGCCGGCATTGGCATTGGCGTCTTTGGATCGGAGGTAAAGGCCTGGCGCATAGCCAAGGACGATGCACAAGTGCTACAGACATACGATCTCGACGCGACTCAGGACATTGTGACGCTGAAGATGACGGTTTCCGACGGCCATGTGGTCGGCTTCTCGTGGCAGGAAGGCGCGAGCGATTGGAAAACCGCCGTTGACGCCTACGATGCCGGGCCGTTGGTGCCGTGGGGCATGGGATTCCGCGTGGGATTGGCCGCGCAAGGCAACGGCGGGCAGGTACGGATTACGAAGTTCGACATTAAAAATCACTGACACCTCCGTGGAAACGTGCGAATACGGCCGCAAAGCAAATATATTACGCAACCGTTTGATTAAAGATAAAAACACTATTTTTGCCGGCGTTGGTTTTTTGGAAAACAATAAATAAAAGACGCTATGTGTGGAATCGTGGGCTATACCGGCCGTAAGCAAGCTTACCCTATCCTTATTGAAGGATTGAAGAAGTTGGAATATCGTGGTTATGACAGTGCCGGCGTAGCGCTGCATACCGGTAACCACTTGGCCATATATAAAAAGCAGGGGATGGTGGCGGCCCTTGAAGCCTTTGCAGGTGAGACACCCGCCCTGTCCACTACGGGCATCGGCCACACCCGTTGGGCTACCCATGGTGAGCCGTCAGACCGCAACGCCCATCCGCACCTGTCTAAATCGGGCAAGATAGCATTGATCCACAACGGCATCATCGAGAACTATGCGCAACTTAAGGACGAACTGCTTAAAAAGAGCTACACCTTTAATAGCGATACCGACTCGGAAGTGCTGCTGAACTTCATCGAAGACATCAAGCTGAACAACGAATGCTCGTTAGAAGAGGCCGTGCGGGTTGCGCTCAAAAGGGTTTCCGGCGCGTATGTTATCTTGCTGATCGAAACCAGCCAGCCGGAAACCATCATCGCCGCGCGGAAAGGGAGCCCGCTCGTGATCGGCGTAGGCAAAGACGAGCATTTTCTGGGCTCTGATGCATCGCCCATGCTGGCATATACCAAAGAGGTGGTGTACATCAATGACCATGAACTGGCTATTGTACGCCCCGACGAATTGATATTGAAAAACCTCGGCAACGAACGCATCACGCCGTTTGTGCAGAAGCTCGACCTCGAACTGGCCGCGATAGAGAAGGGCAACTTCGACCATTTCATGCTGAAGGAAATCCATGAACAGCCCACGACCATCCGCGACTCGCTGCGTGGCAGGCTCAATGCCGACGAGGGTCATATTACGTTGAGCGGCTTGGATAATATTGCCGATAAACTGCGTGAGGCCAACCGCATCGTCATCGTGGCCTGTGGTACGAGCTGGCACGCAGGTTTGCTGGGCGAATACCTCATCGAGGAACTTTGTCGCCTCAATGTGGAGGTGGAGTACGCATCGGAATACCGCTACCGGAATCCCATTGTGACGTCGAAAGATGTCATCCTGGCCATTTCGCAAAGCGGCGAAACAGCCGATACCTTGGTGGCACTCGAAAATGCGAAGCAACAGGGGGCAACGATCTTCGGTATCGTAAACGTGGTGGGCTCGTCCATCGCCCGCATCACCGATGCCGGTGCTTATACCCACGCTGGGCCCGAAATCGGCGTGGCCAGCACCAAGGCCTTCACCGCTCAACTGGCGGTATTGCAGTTGGTTGCCCTGAAATTGGCCAAAATCCGCGGCACCATCTCCGATGAGCTGTTCCGCACCCTGTTGAAGGAACTCGATGAGGTGCCCGCGAAAGTGGAATGGATCATCGAAAACCAACTGGAAAACATCAAAGACATCGCCCTGCGGTACCGGGATGCACAGAGCTTCCTGTTCCTTGGTCGGGGGTACAACTTCCCCATTGCCTTAGAAGGGGCGCTGAAACTAAAGGAAATCTCGTATATCCATGCGGAGGGATATCCGGCGGCGGAGATGAAGCACGGCCCCATTGCCTTGGTAGACGACCAATTGCCGGTGGTGTTTGTGGCAACCCGCGATGCTTATCACGAGAAAATCGTCAGCAACATCCAGGAAATCCATGCCCGGAAGGGTAATGTGCTGGCCGTCGTCTCCAAAGGCGACAACTCGGTGGCCGGTGTGGCGCAGGCGGTGATGGTGGTTCCACAGGCACATGAGGTGATTGCACCGCTGCTTTCCGTCATCCCGTTGCAACTGCTATCCTACTACATCGGCGTGGCCCGGGGGCTGGACGTCGACAAACCGCGTAACCTGGCGAAGTCGGTAACCGTGGAATAATAGCGATCCGTACATTATCGCCCATGATTGGGGCTTCACGATGGTTTACAGGTCGATTATCTGAAAACCTGGCTCGTTACCCGCATGTCATGGGTGGACGGCGGAATCAGGGACTGGTAAGGGCCTCTGCTGCAATCCGTTCGGCCAATGTAACCATCTCTTCTTCGGCAGGTGCATTGCGATTGGTGAGCAGGATGACGCTGAACCGCTGCGACGGTATTCGGTAAAATACGTTGCGGAAGCTAGTGCTGCTGCCCGTGTGGTACACCACCTCCTCGTTGCGTTCGCTTTTCTTGAGGTGCCACCCGTAGCCGTAATGCACGGTATCGCCATTGGCAAGGTGGTGGTATGCAGACGACTGCGTGATCAGGTGCCGCGGCAATACGGTGCCGGCATATAAGGCTTGATCCCATTTGAATAGGTCGTTGAGGTTGCTGTAGATGCCGCCGTCGCCCAATACGGCACTGGTGGCACTCTGGTCGCGCCGTTCCCACTGCCTGTCGGGCCGGGCGTAGCCATATGCCCGTGCGGTTACCATGGTTTTGCCCTCCTCATGGGCGAGGGTAGCGTCCATACCCAGCGGCGCGAAGATGTGCTGCTGCAGGTAGGCGGCATAGGGCTGGCCACTGTATTTTTCGACCAGCAGTGCTAATAGGGCATATGCCGAATTGCTGTACCGATATTGCGTGCCTGGCGCGAAATAGCCGCTGTCGAGCTGCATGAGGATGTTTAGCACTCCTTGGTCTTTGATCTGCGGGTGGAACGCCGTGTCGGCCACATGATCTTCATAGTCGGGGATGCCTGAGGTGTGGTTGAGTAGGTGGGCCACGGTTACCTCCGAGCCGTAGGCTGGAAAACCCGGGAAGGCCTGAGTAAGGGTGGTGTGCAAGGTGAACTTGCCCTGATTGATAAGCTGCAGTATACAAGTGGCGGTAAACTGCTTGCTGACAGACGCCAGCCGGAAATTGGTCGCCGCCGTTACCTGTTCGCCGCGTTCGCGGTTGGCGTATCCATAACACCGTTCGAGCAGCACATTGCTGTCTTTGATGATAAGTAAGGCCGCGCCGGGGTTATCGCCGTGGTAGTCCGCCAAAATGCGATCGATTGCTGCCGTATCTTGGGCCACAAGGGGTTGCGCCAGGCTGCAGAGCAGTACGGTGGCGATAGTGATCGTATGTGCGATGTATGATTGCATAAATGCAAAAATAAGTATTTATCCGCAGGGACCCGTGAGTTGCCGAATGCGTTGTTACTTCGTAAATCGCCGGCTGTGATTGACGCGTTGGTTGGTAACAAAAATAAATTGTAACTTCGCTGTTATAATGTGCCAGTTATGACATCGAGTCGTCGATCAGAACAAGCAATCGTTATGGTTATCAGTGTTGTCTTTTCGTTGACAACTGCGCTGGGAAATCCGTTGGATAGCCTGGAACGGCTGTTGAAGGATGCACCTATAGACTCATCCTATGTGGAGAGGCAAATGGAGGTATCGCGGCTGTACCACCGCCAGGCATTGCATGGCGATCGATGCATGGAACTTGCTGCCGGGGCCGTGCAACACGCGGTCGACCTAGGCGATACCTACCTTTACGCCAAAGCGCTGGACAACCTTGGCCTGCTCTACCGCTATCATCAATATTATGCGCAAGCCATTCCCTTGCATAAGAAAGCCTTCGACCTGACGGAACACCTCGACATCGCCCCGCTAAGCAAGATGATCTTTGCTAACAATACCGGCGTGGCTGCCCGGCACAACGGCAATTTCGATGTCTCGGTATCGTATTACCTGAAAGCGTTGGCTATTGCCGAAAAGGAACAAGACGATAAAAATCGCGAAATTGCCAACAACGGACTGGGCATTGCGCTGATGAACATCCCCGGCCGTGAAGAGGAAGCACTGGCTCACCTGCGGCGAGCGCTGGGAATCGCGAAAGCATCGGGTAACACATTAGGACAAGCGATGAATTACCTCTCAATAGGCAGCTATTTCGACGAAATCGGCGACCACCGAACGGCGCGTGAATACCTTGCCGAGCTGCAACAGCTGAACGAAGAAATGGAAGACAAGAAAGGTATTGCCATTACGATGGAAGCTATTGGCAACAGTTACTTGATGGAAGGGGCAGATCTGCAGATCGCGAAGGCTTATTTTGAGCGGTCGCTGGCGCTATATGAGGAGTTGGGCAATCCGCTTGGGCAGGCTACGGTAATGAGCAGTATTGGCGATGTTTTTCGACAAAACGGCCGACTTAGCCAGGCGCTGGGAGCTTATGCACGAGCGTATGCCGTGGGCAAGGAACTACAGCATTATGCTATGCTGCATCATAGCGCACAGGCGATGTCTGACACGTACGAACAACAAGGAGATAGCAAACAAGCCTTGACTTATTTCCGGATTGCCCAGCAGTATAAAGACAGCTTGGCTTTCCACGAGCAGCAGGTGGCGATTTCAGCCATCAAGCAGCAATACGATTTCGAAAGCAAGGAGGCAGAGATCGAGCTACTGACGAAAGATAATCAACTGACCGAGGCTAAATTGCGCACCCGCAACTTGATTATCCTTGCGATGGTGGGATTGTTAGCGGTGGTTGGCGGCTTCGCATTTTTCAAATTTCGCATGCGGCGACTGAAGATGCGGTCTGACGAATTGATTAAACGGCAGAAGGATGCTCGATTGAAAGCGTTGTACGAAAGGAACCTTATGGAGGCTGAGATCATCGCTACGCGGATGCAGATCAATCCGCATTTCATGTTTAACTGCTTGGGATCAATCCGTTTTTTGGTGGAGAAAAAGGAATATGACCGCGCACTCAATTACTTAGCGCATTTCAGTCACTTCATCCGCCGAGTATTGGAGATTTCGCACCGCCCTGTGCACCGCGTATGTGACGAACTGCAACTGCTCGACCAGTACCTGAAGTTGGAGAAAAACCGTTTTGATGGTGAATTTACCTTCCAGATTGTTAACGAGATGGAAGAATGGGAAGACCGCGACGTGATTCCGGCGCTGCTGCTGCAGCCCTTTGTGGAGAACGCGATTTGCCACGGCCTTGCGCCGTCCAAACGGAAAGACAAATGCCTCCGTATTGTTGCAAAGTCACGCGAATCAGCAATCCAACTTATTGTCGAGGATAATGGGGTGGGCTTGGGAGAGCGAGCCGCGGAGCGTAAGGACCACAAAAGTATGGGGCACCAGATTACCGATAAGCGGATAGAATTGTTCAATAAAAGTTACCGTGACCACATCCAATGGGGCATAGAGAACCGCACCGGCCCGGATGGGGCGGTAGATGGTACCCGTGCCCACATCGCTATCCGCATCGGTCATCCACAAGTGGTCGAAATGAAACGCGAGGTGTCGTAACATCCACCGCTTCACTTTTTTTTACGTACCTTTGCCCCGTTTTACGATAGTGGGCATAAAAGATATTTTAGCGAAATTCGGCCAGAGCGACCAGGTAACGGCGCTGGCGGAAGCCTTGGAGGGCAAAAGCCCGAAAATTCATCTGAAAGGGCTGATTGGGTCGGCCGATGCGATGGTGGCTGTGGCTTGCTATCAGTTGCAGGAACGCCCAGTCGTTTTTGTGCTCCCCACACACGAGGAGGCAGCTTATTTCTTGAGTGATCTGGAGGGTTTGCTAGACAAGCAAGTGCTCTTTTTCCCCGCTTCTTATCGCAAAGCGTTCGACTTTACCCAAACCGATAGTGCCCACGTATTGCAGCGCGCAGAAACGCTGAGTACGCTCAACCGCTCCACTGAGTTGCCCAGAATGGTGGTAACTTATCCCGAGGCACTTGCCGAAAAAGTGATTAACCGCCAAGACCTCGAGAAAAATACGCTGGAGATTACCCAGCGGGCGAGCCTCGATATCGATTTCATCAATGAGTTTTTGCAGGAATACGAGTTCGAGCGCGTGGATTTTGTGTATGAACCGGGCCAGTATGCCATCCGTGGGGGTATCGTGGATATCTTCTCTTTTTCCAACGACTTGCCTTACCGCATCGAATTTTTCGGCAACGACATTGAGCGCATCCGCACGTTCGACATCGAAAGCCAGCTATCGGTCAGTGATATCCATACGGTAACCATTGTGCCCAACGTGCAGGCCAAGTTCCTTACAGAAGGCAACATTTCGCTGCTGGAGTACATTCCAGCCGATGCGGTAATCTGGTTTGAGGATGTGCAATTTACGCAAGACATCGTTGCCCGGGGCTATAAGAAGGCCACCGAATTGTGGCGGGCCATATCGCCCGAGGATAAGCTGCAGAACCCCGAATGGGTAGACCCGAAGTATAACTTCATCGACGATAAGAACCTCTCTGCCATTTTGAGTGATTTTGCGGTGGTTGAGTTCGGTAAACAATTTCTTTATAACGCGGATCATACCGTCGTGTTTGACCAACGCCCACAGCCCTCGTTCAACAAAGACTTCAATTTGTTGATACACAACTTCAAGGAGAACGAGCAAGCGCATATCGAGAATTGCATCTTCAGCGATTCACCCCGGCAGATCGAACGGCTCATCACCATCCTTGACGACATGGATAAGTCGGTTACGTTTACTCCAATACACACGGCGTTGCGTGAAGGTTTTGCGGATGTGAAACGGGGTGTAGCGTGCTATACGGACCATCAGGTGTTTGATCGCTACTATAAATACAAGCGGAAGAAAGGGTACGAACGCTCGCAGGCCATCACATTGAAAGAGCTGCGCGACTTGAAGCCGGGCGACTACATTACCCATATCGACCACGGCATCGGTAAATATGCCGGCCTGGAAAAGGTTGAGGTTAACGGCAAAATACAGGAGTCTATCCGTTTGGTTTATGCCGATAACGACCTGCTCTACGTAAACATCAATTCGCTCAATCGCATCTCGAAATATACCGGCAAGGATGGCGTGGCACCCAAGATGAATAAGTTGGGTACCGACGCCTGGGATAAACTGAAAAAAACCACTAAAAAAAAAGTTAAGGATATTGCGCGCGACCTGATTAAGCTTTATGCGAAGCGGAAGGCGCAAACGGGGAATGCTTTCAGCCCCGACACCTACCTGCAAACCGAACTTGAAGCTTCATTCATCTACGAGGACACGCCTGACCAGGAAAAGGCGACGTACGATGTAAAGCAGGACATGGAATCGCCGCACCCGATGGACCGCCTCGTGTGTGGCGACGTAGGCTTCGGCAAAACGGAAGTGGCCATCCGCGCGGCGTTTAAGGCCGTAACGGATAGCAAGCAAGTGGCCGTGCTGGTGCCAACCACCATCTTGGCCATGCAGCACCACCGTACCTTTACGGAGCGCCTCAAAGGTTTTCCGTGCAGCATCGATTACATCAACCGGTTTAAAACCAATAAGCAGATCAAGGAAACGCTGGCCCGGTTGGCCGAGGGGAGGTTAGACATCATCATCGGTACGCATCGATTGGTGAGCAAAGACGTGAAATTCAAAGACCTCGGCCTAATGATTGTAGATGAGGAGCAGAAGTTTGGCGTAGGGGTGAAGGAGAAGCTTAAACAGCTCCGTGCCAACGTGGATGTACTTACGCTGACAGCCACACCAATACCACGTACGCTCCACTTTTCGCTCATGGGCGCACGAGACCTCAGCATCATCAATACGCCGCCACCAAACCGACAGCCGGTGCAGACGGAACTACATGTATTTAACGAAACACTTATCCAGGAGGCTGTGACTTATGAAGTGGACCGCGGGGGACAGGTGTTTTTCATCCACAACCGGGTGGCTGACCTGCCGCAGCTGGGCAACCTCATCATGAAGCTGGTACCGCATGCGCGGGTGGGGGTGGCACATGGCCAGCTGGAGGGCGATGCACTCGAGGATGTGATGCTCAAATTCGTGAACCACGAATACGACGTGTTGGTAGCCACCACGATTATTGAAGCCGGCCTGGACATCCCCAACGCAAACACCATCATCATCAACCACGCCCATATGTTCGGTCTGAGCGACTTGCACCAAATGCGTGGTCGCGTGGGGCGTTCCAATAAGAAGGCTTTCTGCTATCTGCTGAGCCCGCCGCTCTCCACGCTCACGGCCGAGGCGTATAAACGGCTCAATGCCATTGAGGAATTTTCGGAATTGGGTAGCGGCTTCAACGTGGCCATGCGCGACCTAGACATCCGCGGCAGCGGCAACCTGCTGGGGGCCGAGCAGAGTGGATTCATCGCCGAGATTGGGTTTGAGATGTACCATAAGATATTGGATGAGGCCATACAGGAGCTGAAAGACGACGAGTTCGCAGCACTTTTCACCGATGTGAAGCCACGCGACTTCGTGTCGTTCACCCAAATAGATACCGACCTGGAGGTGCTCATCCCCGATGAGTACGTGACCAACGTAGCCGAGCGTTACAATCTGTACAACGATATTTCCAAACTGGAGAACGAGGAGCAGTTGGATGCGTTCCGGCAGTCGCTGCGCGATCGGTTCGGCCCGATACCGCAGCCGGTGGACGAGCTGCTGAATACACTACGTCTGCAATGGCTGGGCAAGGAAATCGGCTTTGAAAAAGTATCTTTCAAAAAACATGTTCTCCGTGGCTATTTCTCCTCTAACCCCGCCTACTTCGAGAGCGACCGCTTCGGAAAAATTTTGCAATTTGTGCAGCAGAACCCCACCATTTGCAACCTCAAGGAGGTAAAGGGCTCGTTGCGGATTGCCTTCGATCGAGTGCCTGACATCCAGCATGCCATCACCCTTCTTGGCGATATGGCGGGATAATAGTAACTAGTTCTAGTTCACTACGGGCAAAAGCGAATATTCTTTACCATACGCCAGCATTTGGTCATAGAAATCGGTGACGTATTCCAGTCTCACGTCGGTGATTTCGCCGTTTTCTTCGATGGCCGTAAGCCGGGGCTGCACGAAGCCCTTGTAGGGTTTGAGGTTTAGCGTGGCGTAACGGGCCAGAACTTCATCATGCAGTGTGCGATCAACCTTCACGCCGTAGGTTTCGACGAGGTTCTTGCCCGCCTCGTAATCGCCTTCCGATTTGATGCGCTGGATTTCGCGGAGCAGCTCGCCAAACAAGGTGCGCAGTTTTTCATAGTCGTTTACCTGTACGTAAGTTTTGCCGTCGATTTTCTCGAACGATACCACATGGTCTGCCTTGCCCTTTTCATACACCCAATACGCATTGAGTGCACGGTTCCGCATGTGCGCTTCTTCGATTTGGTCGCCCGGATTGATGCGCGTAAGCTGGGTCATCAATCCATTCATCATGTAGCTGTCGTATTCAGCTTTGCCAGCATCTAGCGAAGGCATCACGCCGATTTCGATGAGCTTCGGGTCGAGGATATAGTACAGCGCCACGAGGTCGGCTCGGGCTTCTTCCAGACACGAGGCGTAGCTTTTGAGCGTCTTGTCGGGAGTGCCCACACCCGGGTTGATCTGACCGGAGGCATGTCCTATACATTCATGCATATCGGTATGGAGGTCGCTGGCCAGGTTACCGAATTTTTTCATGCGGTTCAACTTGGCCGTATCGGCTACAAATTCTTCGAGGAAACCGCTGTTAGCACTGCTTTCATTGTAGGCGTGCACGATGTTGCTGAGCGATACCGATTTGGAGCCGTATTCCTTGCGCAGCCAATCGGAGTTTGGCAGGTTGATGCCAATGGGTGTACTGGGGGCTGCATCGCCTGCCTCGGCAATGACCGTAATAGCTTTGGCACTGATACCTTTCACTTCTTTCTTTTTATGCTCCGGTATGAGGGGCGCGTTGTCCTCAAACCACTGGGCTTCATCGGCTATGGCCTTGATGCGTTTGGTGCTTTCGAAATCTTTCAACGAGAGTACGGCTTCGTAGCTGCCCTTGATGCCCATAGCGTCATTGTATACCTCAATGAAACCGTTGGCGAAATCGATTGTGCTGATGGTGTCCTGCACCCATACTTTATTGTATTCATCCCACAGGTGTAGGTCGCCCGTGCGGTAATATTCGGTTAGGAGGTTGAGCGCTTGCTGCTGGACCGAATTTTCCGCTAAAGGAATCGCTTTTTCTAGCCAGAAGATGATTTGGTCGATGGCGGCACCGTACATGCCGCCGGATTTCCATACTCGCTCGGTAACCTTACCATTCACTTTCACGACCTTGCTATTGAGGCCCCATTCAGGATCGTGGCCTGTATCGGGGAACGTGTCGTAAAAGGCTTCGACTTCATGTTGGTTAACGCCCTCATAGAAGTTGTTGGACGATTGCGCCACGTGGTCGATACCTTCGGTGAGGTTAACCATCTTGGGGTTTACCGTCGGGTCGAAGATTGCAGGCGTGATGCGGTCGATGAACGCCGCAACACTTTCGCTTTTGAGCAACGGAAGCATTGCCGTATCGCATGCTTGTATGAGGTCGGCGAAATATTTGGCGCTGCACTCGGGCACGAATTTGTCGTTGGAATAATGGTGATGTGCGCCGTTGCTGAACCAGAAACGGCCCGCATAGGTTTTGAGCTTCGCCCACTCATCACCACTTTTGTCCATTTCGGGATTATTGAAAATGGCTTCTAGTGTTTTACGGATGGTGAGGTTGTCCTTCCCGCGTTGGTCGTAGATGATGTCGCGGCCCGACAAAGCGGCTTGGTAGAGGTAGTAAGCCAGCTTTTTCTGCTGGAGGGAGAGTGCATCGAATCCCGGCACATCGTAGCGTAGAATTTCGAGGTCGGCAAAGGCGTCGATTGCAACGGATGATGCTTGCCCATTGGTGGCCATGTCGTTTTCCGGCGACTGGCATGATTGGGATAGGGTAACCAAGGCGATGGAACTAACAGCGAGCATCGTGATTTTGGGAAGTATAATTTTCATCATTCAACATTCATTTAGTGCATGGTATGCGC
>CAZTJY010000020.1:0-18516 GCA_964613725.1 uncultured Parapedobacter sp.
GATGTATCGTATTACCGTCATCGCGCCTCGTCATGCAATTTTTCCAATACGGCAGCCATCCGGTCGTGCATAAAGGAAAAGTCTAACGGTTCTTTGGCCACGTATTGAATAGCTATGGCCAAGCCATAGGGCTTGCCTTGGATGGCTGGAAACAATCGTTCGCCTTTTTGCAGGCGATAACATTCCCGCATGCGACGCTTCAATAAGTTCCGATGCACGGCGTGCCGGAAGCGACGTTTAGACACAGACAGTAACACCTGCACCGTTGGAGCGCCCTCAACCCGCATAAACACAACCCGGTAGGGATAAACAAAAAAAGAAGAACCGTTGCGGAAAAGGTCGTCGACCAACCTTTTGCTACACAACCGTTCTTCTTTTGAAAATGTTTTCCTTTCCATTATCGATGACATACCCCCTATCCGGCCGTGGGCCCCGGGGTGCGAGCGGTCACCGGCAATGTCGACGCTTAGGCTTTGTGGCGGCCTTCGTCTGATACCGAAAGACGTTGGCGTCCCTTTGCCCGCCTAGCGGCCAATACGCGACGGCCATTGGCAGAGCTCATGCGCTCCCTAAACCCATGTTTGTTTCTTCTTTTCCGTTGCGATGGCTGAAATGTTCTCTTCATGACGCTTGCTATCTTTTTTAATCTTGTCTCAAAATGAAAGCGCAAATGTACGGGTAAAACAGATAATTATCAAATATATGTGGTTAATTATTTCTCAATCGCTTTTCCTTTGCCCGCCGATGAGCGCTCGGTTTTCAATTCAACGACTGCACTGATCGGCAGGTGATCGGAAAGTTCCACCCTACTGGTGGCTGACGATACCACATCCCACTCGGTTGCTGGGTAACAAAAAATGTAATCGATGGTATTGCGCGGGTTGGTAGCCGGCACGGTGGGCTCGAGGTCCGACACGATTTTCCACTCAGCCATCCCCTTATCGATCTCCTCGGCATCGGGCCGTGCGTTGAAATCACCGGCCACGATAACCGGATAACTGCTCTTCAACAATACCTCATTCAGCTTTTTTACCTGCACCTGTCGCTCTTCCGTATTGGTATAATCCAGGTGTGTACTGGCAAACGTGATGTATTCACCCTCCCTGTATTCCACGTCGGCCACCAATACAGCTCGTTGTTCCGTGCCGTTTTCGGTCTTAGGCAGATAAACGCGTTCTACTTTCGCCAACGGATATTTTGATAGGATGGCAATCCCGTAGTAACCACCGGCATAGGGGATGGTTTTCCCGTACGCTGGGATCATTCCGGTTCGGAAAGCCAGTTCAGTAGCGAAATCCTTACCGTGCTGCGCGGGTGCCCGGTCGCGGTACGTTCGGCAATCAACTTCCTGCAAGGCCACGATATCGGGCTTTTCTGCAGCAATGAAAGCCGCCAACTCCTCAAGCGAGGCGAGTTCGCCGAAGCGCAAATTATAGGAAAGGACCTTTAACCGAACGGTTGGTTGCTGATTAGGTCCGGCCTCAAGTTGAGCGTATGAAGCGCAGCTTATGGCGAGCAGCAGAAACAGGAAAACGATTGGAGATATTCTCATGAGCTATTAACTTTTTAGTTGCAAGTCTACCGCAAACTTAATCTTTTTGCAGAAGTATTACAGCCATTGCGAACGTGGGACTTAACGAAGCATTATTTTCCACGATGAAATGACTTTCATCAACAGCGGAGAGACGATAAATTTAGCTAAGTTTGCGGCATGAATATCATAAGAATCGCAGTTCTCTGCAGCACATTGCTTGTCCAGCAGGGTGCATTGCATGCCCAGATAGACCGCTCGCTTTACGTCATATACGATACGGAGAAAAAAACGGAAATCACCTTACAAGGATTGGTGGCATCACTTGATCCTGTCGATATCATTTTTTTTGGCGAAGAGCACAACGATTCTGTGGCCCATGTAGTGCAACTGGAATTACTAAAGGCATTGGACGAGCGCTATGATCGACTAGCGCTTTCAATGGAGATGTTTGTAAGTGACGACCAATTGGTATTGAACGAATACCTGTCGGGGCTCATTACGGAGCGGAACCTCAACAAAGATGCGACATTGTGGGGCAACTACAAGGACTACCGTCCGATGGTTGAATACGCCAAAGAAATGCAGCTCCCGGTATTGGCCGCCAATGCACCCAGCCGCTACACAAACCGGGTCACCCGCTTGGGATTGGAAAGCCTAAGCGCGCTTGATAAATCGGCAAAACGCCTACTCGCCCCCCTTCCGATAGATACGTTGGCTGGCCGTTATTACGAAAAATTCAGCGAGCTTATGGGCGGCCACGAAGGGATGGACAACATGAAGATTTACCAAAGCCAGAGCCTGTGGGATGCCACGATGGCCTACCGCATCAGCAAGTTCTTCAAGGGGAGGAATGTCCACAAGGTACTTCACATCAATGGCCGCTTCCATAGCGATGAGCACTTAGGCACGGTTGCCCAACTGAGCAACTACTTACCACAGCGGACAACCGTTGCCAATATTTCTTGTTTCCCCGCCGAAAACTTCAGTAAGCCCGACTGGGATACACTCGCACACCTAGGGGATTTTATCATCCTTACGAATCCGGCGGTATCCAAAACCAACTAGGGGCGCGGTCCTGACTTCAGCAAATCCCTGATTTCGGTAAGGAGTATCTCTTCCTGTGACGGCTCGGGGGGCGCTGCAGGAGCCTCCTCTTCCTTACGCTTCAATGAATTGATACCTTTGATAACGAGGAAAATACAGAACGCGATGATTAGGAATTCGATGATTACGTTGATGAAGTTACCATAGTTGATCGCTGTTTCAGCCACACCATTGGCTTCGTCGGCGGATTCGATAACATATTTCATTTCCGAGAAATCAATGCCACCGGTGAGGTAACCGATGGGAGGCATGATCACGTCATTGACCAACGAGGTGACGATTTTACCGAACGCTCCGCCGATTACCACACCGACAGCAAGGTCTACCACGCTGCCCCGCATGGCGAATTCCTTGAATTCTTTCATAAATCCCATAAAGCAATAAGGTTAATTTGTTAATAATATTTCTCAGCGTCTAAATTGTACATTTTCGACGGCTAATCAAATTTTTTTTTCGTCTAATTAAATACTAAAATTAGCAGCCCTCCTTATTATTGTTGGTCATTTGCCATTAAATTTAATCTAAAACGCTGATGCAATTATATTTTAACTTATATTTGCATTAGTTACATGACTTACTTATGAAATAGCCAACTGCCTGGATAGGGGGCATCTATGATAAACATTTAACAGATGACAGAGATATTGATAGCAGATGATCATGGAATCGTTAGGCTGGGCACGTCAATCGTGGTGAAAGAGGCCTTGCCACTTGCGCGGGTCACGCAAGCCGAGGATTTTGATGAGATGGTCAAATTGTTGTCGGAAAAGCCCTACGATCTTGTACTCCTTGACATCAATATGCCGGGAGGAAATAATATAAAGATGGTTGAAAAAGTGCTGGTTATTCAACCCAGCATTAAAATACTTGTATTTTCATCGTATGATGAAACGCTCTATGCGCTGCGCTACCTCCAAGCGGGTGCCGCCGGTTACCTGAACAAAAACACGTCGAAAGCAGACTTGAAAGAGGCCATTCTTTCCGTTATCCAGCGAGGGAAGTATATGAGCCCGGAAGTGCGCGAACTATACTACAATACCCTCACCATGGGGAAATCCGTATTGAAAGCAGATAATCCATTAAACCATCTTTCTAATCGAGAGGTAGATGTGGCCAAATACTTGGTACAAGGTTTAGGTATTATGGATGTATCCAAGGCCCTCAACCTCAGCACGTCCACCGTGAGCACCTATAAAACACGTATATTCGAGAAACTGCAAGTCGACAACATTGCCGAATTGATCGAAAAATTCCGATTGCATTCGGGAGCGTAGGTTTACAACCGGTCAATCGTTGTTATCGGAATATCGCGTGGTGTTGGAGCTTTCAGCGGTTTCCCATGCGTATATGCGTAACCAACGTCTTCTTGAAGATCCCATATCATTGGGGCCAAGAATTTCACGGCCGCTTCGTAACCCTGTATGGTTGCTGCGAGGGAACCCGTGTCTTTTGAATTTTTAGCCTCATTTTCTATTTCAAAAGGCCCATTAAATCCCTTTTCGACAAGCAGATCGACGAAGGCGCGCCAATCCATACTATCCGACCCCCCGAAGCCGGGCAGCATGGCCTCATAGTGATGTCTATCCCAATCATTAACTGGAATAGCTATCCCCGCCCTTTCAGCTAATGCTTCGTCTACAACCTGCATGGGATACATGCCACCCCAATCGACACGCGCCTTCGTTTTAAGATTGCGGGTTGCTTTTACATGGATACGATGCACCCGTGATAGGTTGGTCTGCGAAATCACGTCCACCGGATCGGTGTGCTGCCAAACATCGTGTGATGGGTCGTATATTTCACCATGTGCCGTACTAGGTATCAGTTCATACATCAGCTTCCGCGCTGCAAGCACGCCAGGCAAATTATTGTATGTGGTGGTATAGGACGCCGGGCGCCAACCTTCCATCGGGCAATTTTCGTAGAGTATGGTTACGCCCAGGTCTTCCGCATACCTGATAATCGGCGCGAACACCCGTTGGTATTCTTCGAGGTTCTTTTGGAAGCCACCCGCTTGGGCGCCGAGTTCATGGTTATACCCCACGAAGGTGCCCACTTTCACGTCGTTGCCGTCGCCTCCTAACAGATGGGCTATCCGGATCAATTTAAGTAGATGGTTCTGGTTTTTTACGCGTTCTTGCAAATCGCCCCCTATCATGTTTTCGAAAGCTCCGAGCGACAGCCTTAAATTGGCGGCGTTGAAGCTATCGATAAGTTCTTTTGCCGTATCTGGCGTAAAATGGTCGTAGTCCAAATGGGTAGCCGTATGGTCTTGGCGGGTTCCATCGCGCCTGAACACACATAGATCGATACCTTGCGCACCGATTTGTAAGGTCGCCTTTACCAGTTCGGGCAACGTCAATTTATCGAATGCGGAGCTCATTACCCAGATTGGGTTATTTCGTTTTATGGCCATGATTGTACGTTTGCTAACTGCGATAATACGAAAAATAATAGAGATGGTAAAGCATCGACCTATCTTAAAATAGCCACAGATCCAGACAATGGTTGTATTAATACATCGGAAGAGAGGGTGTAGTAGTAAGTGCCGGTCGGTAAAGGTGCGCCATTGAGTTGGCCATTCCATGGTGCGGTATACCCTCTCGAGGAATAAACCAATGTACCCCATCGATTGAACACTTGCAAGAACACATTCGGATAATTATCCAGCCCTTTTATTTCCCACGCATCGTTATAACCATCATTGTTCGGCGTAAAGCCATTGGGCACGACCAGGTCGTCCAAAACGGTAATGGTAACGCTTTCTACTTGCCCACAACCGAAGGCATTGCGGGCTGTCAGCGTATATGTCGTTGTTTCAGCCGGCGATGCAACCGGAAATTGTGTCTGGTAATTGTCCAAGCCGGGCTCGTTACTCCAACTGAAATGCGACGCATCCGTTTGCGGGCGCAGGGTAATAGTTTGACCACGAAGCATGATCACGTTCTGCATCGGCTGGAGGCGTACGGTATCATGGACGGTAATGGTAGCTTGTGATGGCAGTTGGCAAAGCACGTACGATGGCGGCGAAAAGATGACTGTGTGTTGCCCCACGCCGGCGATGGCTGGGTAGAAAACACCGTCAACTACGCCCGTTCCACTATACACGCCTACCACTTCAGGGGTCCCGTTGAGTATCTCACCTCCCGAAAGCGGTAATGGGTTATCATCTGCACATAGTTCTGACTGCAGCAATGTAAATGCGGTACGCATCGTTTCCTGTACATCGATTTCGAAGGTATGGGTGACAAAGCGATCCCCGCAAACATTGACGGCCTGCCGGCGGAGGTGAACCACCCCCATCGCCGTGGGATGGAACTCATACGTAACCGAATTGGCGTCAGGTATATCTACGGCACCGGTGCCGCCATTATCGAGCTGCCACTGATAGGTAAGTGGACCTGCATCGGCGCGTGTGTATTCGAGGGGATTCAATAATATGCCCCCCCCACCACACATTGGATCCATCTTATCGATATCCACAGCGTCTGTTTGTCGCGCGATCTGTGCAATGCGCACAGGCTCGGAAGATATCCTACACAGCGGCTCCGTAAGATTATCGGCACTCGCGGCTGCCGTAAGGCGATACCAACGGTTGTGCAGGGGCACGATGCTCAACTGATCACCACGCTCATCGTCGATGTCCTCCCACTCACCATCAGCGCCATCGCGGCTTTGCCATTGGAAAACGGGATCCGTTGCATAGCTATCGTCAACGGCGATGCTTCCGTTGAGCACGATAGGTTCCGTTGCATTATCGCAAAAAAACAGCGTATCCCTTTGTCTCAGTGTTTCATCCATTGTGAGCGAAATCGGTGGGCCACAGGGCATGAATTGAATATCATCTATCGCCAGGTCGTTGCCGCAACCGCCCGGATTATCGTTAATAAGTACGAGATCGAATTCGGTTTGGTTTCCGGTATCGAATTCAAATCCATAATTATTCCAAACCGGGGACGATGTGGCCCAAATATCGCCGGTGTCATAAGGTACATTCACCGCATTTCCGTCCGAATCTTCAATGACAAATCGCACCTTTGCAGGCATGGGGTTCCCGCCACATTCTTGGGGAGTATTGGCATGTGCAATCCAAGCACTAAAGTTGAATCGGGTATTCTCACACAGTCCGGATACGCGGATACGATAAAATTCACCGGGTTCGTAATCGGCATTGAAGACAAGCATCAAGCCACCTGGATCGCCTGTATGGTCCCGCAGATTTTTCCATGTTGGTAGTCCCATGTTCACGTTCGTCACTTCCCGGTACCAGCCCTCCCCCTGGGGATTTTGCCCATGCGGAAAATGCCCGTAGGTAGTGCGTCCTTCACCGAATGCCGGGTTATCTATCGTACCGAACGTGATATTCACAATCGGATCGCCTGACGAACCGCATTGGGCATAGCCGTCCATGGCAAAGAACGGGATCAACAACAGGATCGCCATTTTCTTAAAAGAGTATAACTGCTTTTTTACCATACAATCGTCGGGCACTTCGGTCCTTTTTGGTTATTGAGATTAATACCCAATATGATTTCATGTGAACCCGCTGAATGTCGCTTCAGATCGGAGTTGATGAAATCATATGCATAGGCGACGTTCAACGTGTTGCTAATAAAGAAGCCAGCCATGGCCGCTACGCCGTCCTGTCGTCGCCAGGTAATTCCCGCCCAAAAAGCATCAGCCACCTGCCCTTTCAAGTTAACATCGTAGGTCACCGGTGCGGGCTGGGCTAACTTCACCATAACAGAAGGGGTAAGATAAAAATGGCCGAAACGAAAGCGATAAGCCGCCGTTGCAAAATAATGTCTTTCCATCGCTATGGCTAAGCGGTCCTTGGTTTGGGTGGCCAGACCGCGTGCCAACAAGTTTTCGGCTGACAGGCCTACATATAAGTCTGTTGAATAAAACCATAAACCAGCACTGGCCGCAGGAGCGAATTGCCGAAAATCATCATTGCCATAGCGGGGGTCGCCAGGTTCTGCTAGCTGTATCTCCGAAAAAACGACACGTTGGTAATTCACGCCAGCCCCTAAACCTAACGAAAAGCGATAGGTTTCATTGAGCGGCAAATGGTAGGCTCCACTCAATACTACTGCGGTAACGGAAATAGGTCCGGCCTGGTCCACAATAACCTTTCCTCCTATACCCACATTGCTCCTCCGGCCATCGCGTCTGCGGATGGGGGCATGCAACGTGGCATATAACGTTTTCGGCGCATCGGTTATGCCGACCCACTGTGACCGGGCTGACAGTTTCAGGTCTGTATAATCTTCCAGACCCGCCACGGCGGGGTTAAGCACGAAGTTATTCGCCATATACATTGTATAATGCGGTTGTTGTTGGGCTGGCGCTGTTGTAGACAAGCCGACTAGTAACAGCAATAATACACCTCCGTGATTTACCACCGTGTCAATTATAATTGGAAAACACGAATATAAACATTTATCCACAAAAAAGCCCTCTCGCCTAAGGTGAGAGGGCTTTTAGCTATTTGATTGGGTCAAACAGTATGCCTATTTTGCATTTTTTGCTTCTTGAATTTCCAAGCGGATTGCCTGAGCCAGGTTCTTAACGTCTTGGAGGCCCTTTCTTACCCGAGTACCGGCTGCGTTATTGCCTTTGTTGAAGAATTTGTCTGCGTCCCCATCTAACCCTTCGATCAAACTCTTAAGCTCATTGAATTTTTGGATACTTGCCATAATAAATACTCCTTTAGTTTTTAAAATTAAATAAGTTAATAATCTACAGTGCGTTAAAAGTAGAATCTTTTTTCGGAAAAAAAAACTTTAAAATGCCCAAAACAGCCTTTAAACGCACTTTTTTTTTCCACATCTCCTATGTTATGAAAGTAGCAGCGCGTCGATTAGCAGCACATACCACTGATACACAGCGAAATAAACAAAAACGAAGCAAACAAAACATGGCCACGTTCTCGGGGCATCAGGAGATTATTTTTTGGCTCCTTTTGTATCAAATCACTCGGATTGTAAAGAAACGACTTGTTTATAAACGCCGGCCTGCAGCTTTTCGCTAACAGCGGTAAACGCTTCCAATGTATATTCTACGTCTTCCGGTGTATGGACCGCCGTGGGAATAAGACGCAACTCAATGAGTCCTTTCGGGATGACCGGATAAACTACGATCGAACAAAAAATCCCATGTGTTTCACGCAAGTCGCGGGTAAGCGCTGTCGCTTCATGCAAATCACCTTTCAGGAATACCGGTGTTACCATCGTATCGGTAGCCCCGATATCGAATCCCCGCTCTTTCAAGCCACCTTGCAAGGTTCGGGCAATAACCCAAAGCCGCTCGCGGAGATCGGGCCTGCTCTTCAACAGCTCAAACCGCTTCTTCAATCCCATGACCATCGGCATAGGAAGTGATTTTGCAAATGTCTGCGACCGCATATTGTACCGAAGGTAAGTAATCACATCTTTAGTCGACGCCACGAAGGCACCAATCCCCGCCATTGATTTGGCAAACGTGCCAAAATAAATATCGATGTCGGAAATACAATCTTGTGCTTCATGTGTACCAGCACCCGTCGGGCCCATCGTCCCGAAGCCGTGTGCGTCATCAACCAGTATCCGGAATGCATACTTGTCTTTCAGGGCAGCGATCTCCCTCAACTTACCTTGGGCGCCCGACATGCCAAATACCCCTTCGGTAATCAACAAAATCGAACCTCCGCTCATACGGGCCAGTTTGGAAGCCCGTATCAACTGCCGCTCACAGCTTTCGAGATCGTTGTGTTGGTATACAAAACGCTTCCCCATGTGGAGGCGAACGCCGTCTACGATACAGGCATGCGATTCAGCGTCGTAAACAATGATGTCGTTGCGATCTACAAGGGCGTCGATAATGGATACCATGCCTTGATAGCCATAGTTGAGCAGAAAAGCATCTTCTTTGCCAACATAACTTGCCAGATTTTGCTCCAGTTCTTCGTGATGGATACTATTGCCGGACATCATGCGGGCTCCCATGGGGTACGCCATGCCGAAATCGGCAGCCGCTTGAGCATCCACCGCCCTTACTTCGGGATGATTGGCCAAGCCCAGGTAATTGTTGAGGCTCCATACCAAATGTTCTTTCCCGTTGAACAACATCCGGGGAGCAATTTCACCTTCCAGCTTCGGAAACGAAAAATAGCCATGTGACCACTCGTAATGTTGGCCTATTGGCCCTAGATTTTTCGCAATTTTATCAAATAAGTCCAATATCTACGTTGCGTTATTAATGAGACAAAAATCGATGCAAAGATAAACTTTAAATCAAAAGCTACCAATATGTAACGGATATCGGTACCGGGGTCAGCAACCGCAATTGACACAAAATTTACATTATAGCTTCCCGAAGCTAACAAAAAACTGCTTGATCAGATATCCCCACCAAGCAGTTTTTTCGTTTTGATATAAAAACCGAATAATCGAGACGCACTAATCTACATTATCGTGCAAAAACGAATTATTGGGTCTGATTTCTGTGATGCCTTCTTCCGTAGATAAGGTAAACCTCGATACCTGCGACTCGGATGAATGGGGCACATCATCCAACGCCATTTGTTTGCGTCGGTATGCGGGCTCTGTTTCCAGCTCCTGCAATCCGTTGGCTGATTTGAGCTTCATACTCAATTCCTTTAACCTCAGAATGCGTTCTTTGGTTTTCAGCAATTCCTTTTGCACATGCTCGGGCGTCTTATGTTCGTCGGCGCCATGGTTCATCTCGGTCTGCACATGAAGGGCGTCCACTGGATTAGGTATGGCAGGACCGCTATCAACGGTATCCATATCGTGGTTTGGCTCCTCGTCAAAGGTGGTTGGCAGTTCAAAGTGAAAAGCCGACGGTGTTGTCCGTACTTCATAGCCATCATTGGGGGTTTCGTCTGCTTCTGTTTCTTTATGTTCCTCGCTTTCGGGGGTTAACGTATGGCGAATAATACCGTCGCCATCCGGCGTATTGTTGCGCAGTTGCGGTATGGACGACGATGTGCTGAACAGATCAGCTTGTTGTGCAGCCGAATGAACCCCACTCCGCTCGCCAGTGGGTTTAACCAATGGCTCGGGCTGCTTTTCCATATTGTCGTCCGCTTTCAACACAAACTGGTTGATTGGCTTCACATAAGGCGTTTTCGGCTCTTCCGGTGTAAGTGGGATTTGGACGCGTTCGTTCTGCTTTTCCTTTATCCGCTCTTCCAATGTCTGGAATCCGGTGGCAATAATGGTTACCGACAATTCGCTTTCAAACGACTCATTGATACAGTTACCCCATATCAAATCGGCTGATAAGCCGGCCTTATCTTGGATATAGTCGGTGATGATGGTCACCTCATCCATCGTCACTTCTTGCTTTCCAGATGTAATATTAAGCAAAATGTAACGAGCCCCCTCTATTTCGTTGTCTTTGAGCAATGGTGAAGCCAATGCCCCTTCAACAGCGCGCAACGCACGGTCTTCACCTTCGGCAACCGCATTACCCATAATGGCTACGCCACTATCGTTCATGACCGTCCGCACGTCTTTGAAATCCACATTTACGTACCCGGGAATGGTGATGATCTCCGCAATGCCCTTTGCCGCGGTGGTCAAGATGTCATCGGCCTTGGCAAAAGCGGCGGTCATGGTAAGATTACCGAAAATATCACGCAACCTATCGTTTGAAATAACCAAATACGAGTCTACGTACTTCGTCAGTTCACTTAATCCGTCTTCGGCCTGCATACGGCGCCTTTTTCCTTCAAAAGCAAAAGGGGTAGTGACAATGGCAACGGTGAGGATGCCAAGTTCTCTGGCGGCCTTGGCTAGTACCGGGCTGGCACCGGTCCCGGTACCACCTCCCATCCCAGCCGTGATAAACAGCATTTTCGTATTGGAACCCAGCATGCGCTTGATGTCTTCGATGCTTTCAATTGCCGAATTCTCGCCGACGCTTGGATCGGCACCGGCCCCCATCCCTTCCGTAAGACTGGCACCCAATTGCACCTTATTCGGAATGGAACTTAGCTCCAGCGCTTGCGCATCTGTATTGCAAACGATGAAATCCACACCGCTGATTCCCTGCTTATACATGTGGTTCACCGCGTTTCCGCCACCTCCACCTACGCCAATTACCTTGATAATTGCCGATTGTTCCTTTAACATTTCAAATTTAAAAGACATATTTCAATCGTATTTTGCTCCAAAAGAGCGTGATACAAAACCCAATTCAATCCAATATTCGTAGTGTAATAATAGCACTTTTTACACAATGGTTTTCCACAATTGTTAACAATGTGGAAAAAACAGCTGTTGTTGAAAACTATCTCTTGCCGAGATAGGATGCATCGTCAATTTCATTCCCATCTTTGATGATATCCCGGAACCACTTAAACAACCCCTTTTCCTTGCTTCCACTCTGGGCAATATCTTTAATGGACATGCGATCGGCCGTATTTTCGTTCATTTCTTCCTGCTCTTCTTCTGCCTGTATTCCTTTGATCAACAATCCAATTCCAGTTGCATACAACGGGCTTTTCAATTCGTCATAGCTGTTTTTGGGCAGGATCTCATTCTTGGCCAAATGTTCGTTGGGGAACCCGACACGGCAGTCGATACCAGTGATGTATTCAACCAACTGGACGAGATGTTTCAGTTGTGCACCCCCACCGGTAATGACGATTCCGCCAATCAGCTTATTTTCATAGCCCGACGATTTAATCTCGTAATAAACGTGTTCAATGATTTCCTCCATCCGTGCCTGGATGATATAGGCAAGATTCTTAACTGAAATCTCTTTCGCATCGCGACCACGCAATCCGGGCACGCTGATTACTTCGTTTTCCTTATTCTCGTCGGCAAGAGCCGATCCGAAACGGATTTTCAATAGTTCGGCCTGGTTGCGCAAAACCGAACAACCTTGTTTGATATCCTCGGTGACGATGTTTCCGCCCAGCGGAATTACAGCCGTATGGCGAATGATGCCTTCATGGAATATAGCGACGTCGGTGGTGCCCCCGCCGATATCTACCAATACCACACCCGCGTCTTTATCCGCTTCGTCAAGCACGGCTTCGGAAGAAGCCAATGGCTCGAGAATCAGGTCTTGCACTTCCAAGGAGGCGTTATCTATGCATTTCTTGATATTCTTCACGGCACTTACAAGGCCCGAGATGATGTGGAAGTTTGCTTCCATGCGGCGGCCTGCCATACCAATCGGATCTTTTATCCCCGGTTCATTGTCTATGGTAAACTCTTGGGGCAATACATGGATAATCTCTTCGCCTGGGGGAAGAACCAGTTTATACATATCTTCGATAAGCCGTTCGATATCCAATCGGCTAATCTCGCTATCGTCCTTCCGGGTAAGGATACCACGGTGCTGGATACTTTTGATGTGCTGCCCGGCGATACCGACATTGACCACCTTGATGTCTACGTTGGACTGTCCCGCAGCCTCCTCGACGGCTTGCTTGATGCTGTTCACGGTCTTCTGAATATTGGCCACGACGCCGCGACTGACGCCGGAAGATTCCGCTTTCCCTACACCGAGGATTTCGATTTTGTTCGTGCCACTCCGCCGGCCCACGGTGACGCATATTTTCGTCGTACCAATGTCAAGCCCCACGATGATTGGCGAGTCCTTTTCCGTTGTTACTTTTGCCTTCATAATTATTGTGTATTGTTGCTATTTATTGAATTGTGATGAGTTGAATCCGGTAAAATAATGATGTCTTCGGGATTGAATTGAGCGCTCCGTTCGCAAACGATTTGCCCCGCAAATTTGAGATTCACCGATTTATAGGCATTAATCCCCGTTTTGGGTACAATCCTTTGGTAAAACAACAGCAGCTTTTCGAATTTACGTTGCAACGAATCGGCATTCCCCAAAATAATCTGTTGCCCCCCTACCCGCGGCACGAGCTCGATATCCTGGTGCTCGTTGACATAGAGCTGTACCACCTGGCTGCTCCAAAGGCTATCTGCACTGATATATTGTGCGATTTTGTACACGTCTGCTACCATCCGGCTTTTCGTAGAATCCAGCGTTCCGTCATAGGGCTCTGAAATAAAACCATTCACCACCGGCACGCGCGGCACGTACTTCAATGAGACCGGCATTTTATTGCCTTGTTGGTCGATATAGAAATCTGGGGCGTTGCGGTTGATCACGCGTACCACTGCTTCGCGTTGCTTAATCCTTACAGTCAATAACCCATCCATATCCGTTGTAACCATCGCCGAAAACACGTAAGGAATTTGACGCAGTTCTTGTTCGATTTGATGAACGGGGATACTTTCCAATGTGCGACCTTCCAGTTCACCGAATTTCCCTACTAACAACGCCGTTATGTCTTTTTGCTCAATGAACGATTCGTTACCTAACAAGATAACCCGCACGGCTGTACACGCTTGGGTGCTGCTTTTGGTACTGATAAAGCCCATCAACACCACCAAAGCAGCGAGCAATACTGTCCCTATTGCCCCGTACAATACGTTACGCCAATTAAACCGGTATGATGCAATCCTACTCATGTTCCAATATGGCCTTTAAGGGTTTCACCAATAAATCGATGTCTCCAGCGCCAACGGTCACCAGCAATTCCGGCCGCATGTTACCCACGTACATTTTTACATCCTCACGGTTCACGATATGCTTGTCGTCGATGGCGACTTTGTCAAGTAGCATTCTTGCGTCAACGCCTTTGATGGGCATTTCCCTTGCCGGATAGATTTCCATCAACAACAGCGTATCTACCATGCGAAGTGCGTCAGCGAAATCCGCTGCGAAATCACGTGTTCGGCTGTACAAATGCGGCTGAAAAACCGCAGTAAGCCTCTTTCCGGGATATAACTGCTTCACTGCCGAGAAAAAAGCCTTTAATTCCTCGGGATGATGTGCATAATCATCGATATAGACAGTGTCGGGTGTTTTCACGATATATTCAAACCGACGCTTCACACCTGCAAATGACGATAGCGCATCGGTTATCTTAGCCATGGGGATTTTCAACAATTGAGCGACAGCGATTGCTGCCACTGCATTTTCTACATTGTGGCGCCCCGGTACACCAAGGTCTATGTTTGCCACGCGGCCATTCTTAAAAACGTAATCGAAATAAAATGTTCCGTGCTTCACGCAGACGTTATCGGCATAGGCATCGGCTTTGGCCGTTGCCGAATAATAAATGTCCGCCTCGAAGGGTAGGCCAACTTTGACGATGCGTTTCCCTTGTGCATGCAACTGCCCCAGGAATAACTTAAATGATTCCTGAAGCTGGCTCTTATCGCCATAGATATCCAAATGGTCTGCGTCAGCGGACGTCACGACGGCAATATCAGGATACAAGGTAAGGAACGACCGGTCAAACTCATCGGCCTCCACTACCATGACGTTATTATCCGAAAAAAGCACATTGGTGGCGTAATTTGTACTTAGTCCACCCAGAAAAGCTGAGCAACCAAAACCACTGTCTGTCAGGATATGCGCGATGAGCGCGGTGGTCGTGGTTTTTCCGTGGGTGCCAGCTACAGCGATCGTGAATTTATTCTGGCTGATCAATCCCAGCACCTGTGAACGTTTAAACAACGCATGGCCCAACTCCTGGAAACGATTGAGTATCTGCAATTCGCTTGGCACTGCCGGTGTATAGATAACAAGGGTATATTCATCGACCGATTTAAAAGCGTCGTTGATCAGGTCAAAATCGTCGATGTAGTTTATGGTAATGCCCTCGGATACCAAACGACGCGTCAAATCGGTCTCCGTTTTGTCATACCCCCCCACCAGACATCCCAAATGGCGGAAATAGCGTGCTAAGGCACTCATGCCAATGCCACCAATCCCGATGAGATACACTTGTCTGATGTTGTTTATGTTCATGCTGCTGCCTATTTCTATACTTTAATGTTTATAATCTTTTCTCTTAACCTTTCCCGCCAATTTCAACACTTCCCGAGCAATCACCTCGTCGGCGTCCAGTATAGCTAATTCTTTCAAATTGGCGCGAAACCTTTCGGATTCCCGCGAATCGTTAAGTAATGCTAATGCGGCATCTATCAATTTCCGTGGTGCATCCGTATCGCTTATCATCAATGCCGCGGACTTATCAACCAGCGCCTGCGCATTTTTTGTTTGATGGTCTTCTGCTACATTTGGAGAGGGTACCAATATCGTTGGCTTAGCGACGATACTAAGTTCAGCAATCGTACCTGCGCCGGCCCTAGCGATGATCAAGTCGGCAGCCGCATAGGCAAAATCCATACGCTGGAGAAAAGCAGTAAGTTTTACGGAGCCTTCATATTTGGCGCCGATGGCCTCGAACAGCGCATCGTGATATTGGCCGCCGCACTGCCAAATCACCTGCACATCAGCCGCAATCAGGCGATCGAGCCCTTCGAGCATACTGTTATTCAACGTACGTGCACCAAGGCTGCCTCCTGTAAGAAGGATTGTTTTCTTTTCAGGCGAAAGCCCGAAGAATGCCATCGCTTCGTCTCGTTTATGCTGTATAATTACGGCATCACGGCGAATCGGATTACCGGTAAATAAGATCTTATGTGCCGGGAAAAACCGTTCCATGCCCTCAAACGCGACACACACCTTGTCTGCTTTTTTTGCCAAGCGCTTGTTAGTGACGCCGGCATACGAATTTTGTTCTTGGATGAGACACGGTACACCCATACCTGCCGCAGCGTACAATAGGGGCCCGGAAGCGTATCCACCCACACCTACAGCCACATCCGGATGGAAATCACGGACGATGCGTCGTGCTTTAATGATACTCTTGTATAATTTGAAAGGCAAGGCAAGATTCTTCCAAAGCGATGACCTATTGATTCCCTGGATGTCAAGACCAACAATTTCATAGCCGGCGGCCGGCACTTTTTCCATTTCCATTTTTCCGTTAGCCCCCACAAACAGCAGTACAGCATCTGGCGCCAAGCGCTTCAACGCATTGGCGATGGCGATGGCCGGGAAGATATGTCCTCCGGTCCCCCCTCCGCTTATGATGATCCGTTTACCCATATCGCTGTCCTTGCTCTTCGCTATTTTATGCGTTTCTCTTTTCGCTCTACCCCATTGCGGGGATCTCGCCCACAACCACTTTCTTGTTTTGCTCGTTTGGCTTACCTATTCCCTTCACCTCATCGATGTTCCGACTTACACTCAAAATGATACCGAAAGCTAGGCTGGTAAATAATATCGATGTACCCCCCATACTAACCAGCGGTAGGGGGACACCCGTTACGGGCCCTAGGCCGACCGCCACTGCCATGTTTCCCAAAGCCTGCAAAACAAGGCTGAAACCAAGCCCCGCTGCCAGCAATGCGCCGAAAGCTTTGGGACTGAGGGTGACAATCCGTATACATCGGAACATCAGGGCCACATAAAGGCCCACCAATATTACACCGCCTACGGCACCGTATTCTTCGATGATGATAGCGAAGATAAAATCGGAATACGGGTGAGGCAATACGTTACGCTGAGTACTGTTGCCCGGGCCTTTCCCAAACAATCCTCCGGATGCGATGGCAATCTTCGCGTGATCCGCTTGGTATGACCTGTCCGAATCCGCTTGCTCCCCGCTCAGGTAAGTTTCTACTCGTGACATGTAGGTTGCTCGTCGGGGTCCCAATGCCACGACCAATACGAGTAAAACGAAAACACCCAAACATACGTAGGCAATTTGCTTGATGCTGATGCGACCAATGATCAACAACAGCACACTAACGCCAAACAACATTAACGCAGTGGAAAGGTTTGCCGGAGCAATAAGGACGAATATCACACAGACCGACCCCATAATAGGCAGGAAAGCCTTTTTCACGTCTTTGATGTTCTCCTGCTTACGTGTCAATGTCCGTGCAAGAAAGGTAATCAGTGCCAACTTTGCCAAATCCGAGGTCTGGAACGTTTGGTTAATTACCGGAATGGTGACCCAACGGCTAGCTTCGTTCACGGTATTTCCGAACAACAAGGTATAAAGCAATAGCGGAATGGTAATTGCCATCAGTATCTTGGATATACCGGCATACCAACGGTAGTCGAGCAGATGCGAAAAATACATCAGCGCAAAACCGCCGAATACAAGCAACGTATGCTTAATAAGGTACACTTCCGTTCCTTTACCTTCTTTATACGCTAGTGTACCAACGGAACTGTACACGGCGAGCAATGACCACACCGACAATACGATAACGATAATCCACAACCACCGGTCTCCCTTCAATTTTGAAAATGCCTGTTCCATTTTTTTAATTTGATGATTTGATGATTTGATGATTTGATGATTCGGTTGCAAACCACTGCATCAATCCATCAGCACATTTTCAAATCAAGTCACAAATCCATTACTGCTTCTTTGAATTGATTACCGCGATCCTCATAATTCCGGAACCAATCAAAACTTGCACATGCGGGCGACAGTAGTACCGTATCGCCTTTCTGAGCTAAATGCGAAGCGATTTCAACGGCATCGCGCATGCTTGAGCTATTGACGATAATCTTCGCTTCATCTTCCAACGAGTCGTATATCCGTGAATTATCTTTACCGATGCATACAATGGCACGTACTTTCGCTTTTATTAAATCGCGCAACATCTCGTAATCGTTGCCTTTATCCACGCCGCCCATAATCAACACCACTTGGGGCGCGAAACTTTCTAGCGCATACCAAACCGCATTTACATTGGTTGCCTTGGAATCGTTGATGTAATTGACACCGGCAATACATGCCACAAACTCCAAACGGTGCGGAATGTTTTTGAACGACCCCATGCTCTCCTTCATTGATGCATTGCGTAGTTCTTGAGCCTTGGCGACCAGACCGGAAGCCATATTGTTGTACACGTTGTGTTTACCCTGAAGGGAAAGTTCATTAATATCCATCGTAAATCTTT
>CAZTJY010000020.1:18526-38065 GCA_964613725.1 uncultured Parapedobacter sp.
TCACTCAGGTAAGCGCCTGGTTCCACTTGCATGTCAAGACTGAATGGCAGCGACTGTGCGGGGGTGGTATGGTCGGCTAACGCCGCCACAGTAACGGGATCATCTGCACAATAAATGAAGAGGTCACTGGGTTGTTGGTTTCTGATAATTCGGAACTTGGATGCCACATAATTCTCCAACTTATGTTCATATCGATCCAAGTGGTCCGGGGTAATATTAAGCAATACCGCCACATCGGCACGGAAATGGAACATGTCATCCAGCATAAAACTACTCAGTTCCAGCACATAATAATCAAATTGCTCTTGAGCTACCTGCCACGCAAAGCTCCGGCCGATATTACCTGCTAACCCGACGTTGAGTCCGCCCTGTTTCAACATATGCCAGGTCAACATCGTGGTAGTCGATTTCCCATTCGACCCGGTAATGCCAATCAGTTTCGCATTGGTATATTGTGCGGCAAACTCGATTTCTGCAATTACCGGTGTCTGTTGCTCTTTCAACTTTTGAACGATCGGTGCGGTTGCCGGTATCCCCGGGCTCTTCACCGCGATATCGGCCTCCAGAATACGTGATTCCGTATGTATACCCTCCTCGAACGATATGCCTGTATCAAGGAGTACCCGCTTATAATTGTCGGCAATCTGCCCGCTGTCCGATACCCATACCTCGAACCCTTTGCTTCGGGCAAGTATGGCTGCTCCTACGCCGCTTTCACCAGCGCCAAGCACCGTAAGCTTTCCGCCTTGAGGATAATGATATGTAGGTATTGCCGTCATGCTGCTATGATTACCTAACTTTCAATGTTACAATGGTAAGGATCGCGAGCAGGATGCTCAATATCCAAAAACGGGTGACAATTTTAGCTTCGTGATATCCTTTTTTCTGGTAATGGTGGTGAAGGGGCGACATCCGGAAAATCCGTCGTCCCTCGCCATATTTTCGTTTGGTATATTTGAAATAAGATACCTGTATGATGACCGACAGGTTTTCGACAAGAAAAACCCCGCATAAAATCGGAATAAGTAACTCCTTCCGGATCAACACGGCAAATGCGGCGATAATCCCGCCGATCGCAAGACTACCTGTATCGCCCATGAAGACTTGGGCTGGGTAAGAATTATACCAGAGAAATCCGGTACAGGCACCCACAAAAGCCCCTGCGAAGATGACGAGTTCACCGGAATTAGGGATATACATGATGTTGAGGTAATCCGAAAAAATAACGTTGCCCGACACATACGCAAGAATGGCGAGTGTTGCGCCGACGGTAGCCGAGGTGCCCGTAGCGAGCCCATCGATTCCATCCGTGATATTAGCACCGTTCGATACGGCGGCTACTATGAAAACCACGACCATCAAAAAGACGATGAACGTCAAGGTCGATTGGTTACCGCCAAACATACTCAGCACCTTGGCATAATCGAACTCGTTGTTCTTGTAAAAAGGGATATTGGTTTTCGTCGATTTCACATCCCTGGTATAATACGTTTTACCCGTATTGTTTTGAACGCGCTGTTCCAGATTTACACCCGGCTCGGGTTTTGCAACGATCTCACGTACCACGATATCGGGGTGAAAATACATGGTACAGGCGATGATTACACCTAGTCCCACCTGACCGACGATTTTGAAACGACCGGCTAATCCTTCTTTGTTCTTACGGAATACTTTTATGTAGTCATCTAAAAAACCGATCGTTCCCATCCAAACGGTAGTGACCAACATGAGCATGACGTAAATATTCTCTAGTTTAGCGAAAAGGAGCGTTGGCACCAAAATGCCGGCGATAATGATCAGCCCACCCATGGTAGGGGTACCCTGCTTTTGCTTTTCACCTTCGAGCCCAAGATCGCGGATGGTCTCCCCTACTTGCTTCGCGCGCAAAATACGGATCAACCGGCTACCATAGCCCGTCGTGATAATCAATGACACGATTACCGCCATCGCTGTACGGAATGAGATATATTGCCACAGCCCTGATCCAGGGACGTGTATGTAATCTTCTATCCATGTAAATAAATAATATAGCATCGTGTATTATCGTTCATCTAGTGCTTTAACCAATATTTCGCGATCGTCAAAATCATATCGCCGACCGTTAATTTCCTGATACTTTTCGTGTCCCTTACCGGCAACCAATACAATGTCGCCGGATTGAGCAAGGTGGCACGCAGCCCGAATGGCTTCCCGTCTATCCGCAATTGAAAATGTGCCCCGTTTTTTTTCCGGCGGTATGCCGGCCTCCATGTCTTTTATGATCTTTTGAGGGTCTTCGGTGCGCGGATTATCTGAGGTGATGATTACCTTATCGCTGTTCTCCACAGCAACAGCTGCCATCTTAGGGCGCTTTGCGCGGTCCCTATCGCCGCCGCACCCGAGTACCGTGATAATTTGCTGGTTACCTCTGCGAAGCCCTTTGATCGTTTCCAGCACGTTTTGTACCGCATCGGGGGTGTGTGCATAATCTACTATGGCGACAATTCCGCCCTTTGAAATCATGGTATCAAAGCGTCCCTCGGCACCGGTGATATTACTTAAGGCAGTGAGTACCTTCATGGTTTCTTGTTCCAACAGAATGGCAGCCCCGTACACAGCCGTGATATTATAGGCGTTGAAACCACCGATCAATTTCACCCATACTTCGTGGCCGTCGAGCTGGAGCAGCATGCCATTGAAATGACTTTCGATTACCTTCGCCTTAAAGTCGGCCATCGATTTGAGGCCATAGGTTCTTTTGTGCGCGAAGGTGTTCTGCAGCATGACCGCACCATTTTTATCATCCGCGTTTGACAACGCGAATGCAAAACGGTCAAGATCATCAAAGAACCTTTTCTTTGCATGGATATAAGCATCGAAGGTTTTATGGAAATCCAGGTGGTCGTGCGTGATATTGGAAAAAATACCACCCGCGAAATTCAGTCCAGCTATCCGTTGCTGTACAATGGCATGTGAGCTCACCTCCATGAAACAATAATCACATCCACTATCGACCATTTCTTGCAACAACCCGTTCAACGCAATGGGATCGGGTGTGGTATGGGTGGCGGATACGAGCCGGTCGCCCACTAGGTTCTGTACGGTAGAAATCAATCCAGCTCCGTATCCAAGCTGTCTGAAAAGTTTATAGAGCAACGTAGCGATCGTCGTTTTACCATTGGTTCCGGTAACGCCGACAAGTTTTAATTTAGCGGATGGATTGCCGAAATAATTTGATGCCGACACCCCCAATGCAAAAGCAGTATCCTCGACCTGGATATAGGTGATTTCGTCTCGGGTCTCTTCAGGCATCTTTTCACACAGTATCACCGCAGCACCGAGCGTTATGGCATTTTCTACATAGCGATGGCCGTCTACCTGTGTACCAACTACGGCCACGAACATGCTATTCGGCGTGACCTTACGCGAATCGAAGCACAAGTCAGCTACCGCCACATTGAGATTGCCCACTACGTGACGTACCGGGATGCCGTGAAGTATATCTTTCAGTGCCTTCATTTCAATTCAATGACAATCGAAGTCCCCATTTTTACGTGCTGTCCCGCGGCTAACGACTGGGCAAACACTTTTCCCTTTCCTTTTACGGTGGTGCGGTATCCAGCATTTTCAAGGGCGTACATCGCGTCGATGAGTCCCATGCCTTTTACGTCGGGCACTATACCCGTTTTGATTGCCTCATCCGAAAAAGGGATACCTTTTACAGTATCTATATGCTGTATCGGCTCAGCCGATGCGTACGTAGCTTTGATACCTAGTGCGTTGTACACACGGAGTGTGGCGGCCTTTGAGCCTTTCAGAGATGGGGGCAATTCGGTATTGCCGACAAAACGCATACGGTCGAAATCATCTTGGAGTTCAAGATCATTGGCATATACCATGTCGGCAAGCTCACGGAATACCGGCCCGGCTATTGAAGCGCCGTAGTAACCATTCCGAGGATTTTGCACAACGACAATCATCGAGTATTTGGGATTATCTGCAGGGAAATAACCTGCAAAGGAAGATTGGTATCGGCGATTGCTGTAGCCTGCCGCGCCATCGGCCATCTGCGCGGTGCCGGTTTTGCCAGCCATCGGCAATTCCGGGTTGCGCAACCGCTTGCCGGTACCTTCAATCATCACGCCGGCCAGCATATCCTGCAACTTGCTAATCGTGGCGTCCGATGCAATCTGCTCATCGATGACACGCGTTTCGAAACGTTCAATCGTGTTACCCAGTCTCCGGATTTCCTTAACGAAAAGCGGTGCTACCATTTTGCCGTCATTCGCTACCGCATTGTACAGGCTCAACGTCTGTAAAGGCGTTAACTTCAATTCATAACCATACGCCATCTGTACCAGAGAAAGGCCGCTCCAGCTTTTGCTATCGGGTGTTTTGATCAATGGGTTACCTTCGCCCGGTATTTGTAGCCCCAAAGGCTCATTAAGGTGCAGTTCATGCAGTCGCTTGGTGAATGCGGCTGGATTATTCTTATAATAGGTATTGATGATTTTAGTAATCGCCACGTTGGACGACACTTCAAATGCCTTTTTCACGGATACCGTTCCATACGCATGCGTGTCGCGGATGGTGTGCCGGTGCACGCGGTAGGTGCCGTTTCCCGTTTCAATGACTGTATTCGTATCGATCTTTCCGTCTTCCAGTGCCACGAGATAGGAGGCCAGTTTGAAAGTTGATCCCGGTTCAGCGCTTTGGGCGATGGCATAGTTAAACTTTTCGCGGTAAACGCCCTCCTCCACCCGCGTAAAATTGGCGACGGCCCTTATTTCTCCAGTGGCAACCTCCATCAAAATAACACAGCCATTATCGGCATTACTTGCAATCAACTGTTTCTCGAGGGCACGTTGTGCCATGTCCTGCATATTCACATCGATGGTGGAAATGATATCCGCGCCATCTACGGGCGCCACTTCAATTTCCCTGTTCACGGGCATCCAAACGCCACCCGCTATGCGCCTTACCAGGCGCTTGCCGCTTTTGCCATCGATATACTCCCCATAAGCCCCCTCTAGGCCCACGCGTACATCTTCCGCGGGGACCTTGTAGCCAATAGTACGCGCTGCCAAATTCGTAAATGGCAAAATACGCTTATTCTTGCGCTCCGCAATCAAACCGCCTTTATATTTACCCAAACTGAAAATTGGAAATTGCTTAATTTCTTTCAATTCTTGGTGCCCGACATCGCGTTTGAGTAAATAGTACCTATTCCCCTCTTTACGTGCTTGCTTGAGCAGTCTCGAGTATTGTGCGGAAGACTTATCCCGAAAAAAACCCGCTAACTTGGCGGCTAATGAATCAACTTTAGCGTAAAAAACATCATCTGCGGCAATACCCGGCGCCAATAAATCCATACGGAGATCGTATTCGGGAACCGATGTCGCCAATAGGCTGCCATCGTCTGAATAAATATTGCCACGAACAGCTTCTACGTCGACATATCGGGTAGATAAACTATCTGCCTTTGCGCGCCATTCGCCACCTTCCACATACTGCAGGTGGAAAAGCTTTGCCAATACCGCGATGGCCAAAAGCACAATCAGCCCGAATGACAGGTAGACTCTTAGCAAGATGTCGGTTCTGATGTTCATGCCCCTTAATTTAACTGACCTTTACTTATTTTTCTGTTCTGACAACCACTATTTTCTTTGGGGGCGCCTTACGCTCTTTCAATCCCATGGTATCCACCCGTTTCGCAATTTCGCTTTGGGTAGTAAGCTTCATCAAGTCGGCGGAAAGCGATTTGTAATCCCAGTTCATCTCCTTTATTTCCTTACCCAAGTGGTCAATCTGCCTGACAGTCCGCTCTGCGTAGTGCCGATTGGCGATGTAAAGAATGGCTAAAAACCCTACAAAAGCAATGAACGGGATATACCCGACGAATGCAGACGACGAAAAACGCTCGGTGGAAAACAAAGCCCGGAAAAAGCTACTGGTGGCGTCAGCCTTTTCTTCAACGGTCTCCTGCAACTCGGCTTGCTGTTCTTCACTAAGCGGCTGTCTCTTGTACGCATTTCTTGCCATACTTGCTTATTTAAACCCGTTTGTCTAAACTTTCTCTGCTATCCGGAGCTTTGCGCTGCGGGCCCTGCTATTGCGTGCCACTTCATCACTCCCGGCTATAATCGCCTTGCGGCTTACCGGCTCCAGCGGCTTAATTTCATTACCGAAGAAATCCTTCTCCACCGCTCCTTTGAATTTGCCTTTAGCCATAAAGCGCTTTACAAGTCGATCTTCCAGCGAATGATACGACATCACTACTAGCCGCCCCCCAGGCCTTAACACCGCAGTAGTTTGTAGCAAAAACGCCTCAAGGGCATCCAACTCACCGTTCACCTCGATACGCAAAGCCTGAAACAACTGCGCGTGATATTTATGCTCCCTTCCACGGGGCACCACACCCTTTATGACGTCTTTCAATCTCCCCACCGTATTGATAGGCTGGACAAGCCGCGCGGTAACAATGGTCTTTGCCAATGTGCGCGCATTATGGAGTTCGCCATACATGCCAAAGATGCGATGCAATTCGGCTTCCGAGTAGGTATTCAAGACTTGCTTAGCATCCATTGGTCCCGTGCGATCCATCCGCATATCCAACTCGGCCTCGAAGCGCGTGGAAAATCCACGTTGTGCATCGTCAAACTGATGCGACGACACCCCTAAATCTGCTAGGATGCCATCAACCGCTCCAACGCCATGGAGCCGGAGGCTATTCTTTAAGAACTGAAAGTTTTGGTGTATGAGCACGAATCGCTCATCAACTATTGCGTTTCGCAACGCGTCGGGGTCCTGGTCGAACGCAAACAGCTTTCCGCCATCCCCCAAATGCTTCATGATTTCTTTCGCGTGGCCCCCACCTCCAAACGTCACGTCGACATAGGTACCCTCCGGCTTAATTGCCAATGCGGTTATGCATTCACGTAACATCACCGGCACATGGTATCCGCTATTCATCATCTACGTCCGTTAATTCATCACCCATCACCTCTTCTGCCAACGCTGCGAAATCATCATCCTCATCGTCTTCCCATAATTTATGGTACGCGTTTTTGGACCAAACCTCGATTTTATTGAACTGACAAGACAGCACAACCTCCGTTTCAATCTGACCGTACTCAAGCAGCGACTTAGGCAGCAGCACGCGACCGGCCGAATCCAGCGACAACTCGGTAGCACCACGGGTAAAGTCGCGAATAAACTTCCGGTTTCTGGCCTTATATGTATTGAGTTTGGCCAGCTTAGCGGTAATCTTATCCCACTCGTTCCTTGAATATATCACGAGATGCTTTTCAAAGCCACGATTGACAACAAGCCCATCTCGCTCAGCATCAGGCATTTGCCTTTTGAGCGCAGCTGGCAACACCATCCTTCCTTTGGTGTCTAGCTTACAATCAAATTCGCCTATTAAATGGCCCATAGATACAGTTCTCGCAATAAATATGATGTAAAAATAGGAATTTACTCCACTTTCCCCCACTTTTTCCCACAAAAAAGTTTTCCACACCCCCCAACCCCACACCACCCCTATCATATCTAACCGGTGACGGCCACTGGCTGCCGTACAACCGCGACTCATGGTGTAGTAGAATGACTACAAAATCAAAAAATCCAATGCGATTATTGTCTTGCAGCGTCCATAATAGGCATCTTTGCAGGGATTGGATTTGTTCACTCTTAATCGATTATGCGTTTAGTCGTCATCTTCAGTTTATTATCAATTGCTCCTGTCCTACTGCAGTCATGCGAAGAACGCGCGGAGCTTGCACCCACACAATGCAATTGCGATATCGACGGCATAAAGCTAACCGAACAGCGTTTGGTTACCTATCAGGTAGCTACGCATGATGAAGCATTTGTCTCGTCGGTTACCTACCACACGAATGATGGCCCCGTAACCACGAACCACCCTTCCCTTCCTTTCAGCACAACTGTCCAACTAGCCAAGGGGGAATCCATCGCGTTATCAGTAGCGGGTAACCCAGGAAAAGGGGCGATCATATTGACATACGACACCAATAGTGCCCCCCATTTACCGAACACATTGAGCAGTAGTGTATCGAGGGTGTGGGTATTGGAGGACGGGATCTGTCGATAGCAACCCACAATAATACACACAACAAACTAATTACAAGTCAATTACAATGATGTAGAGATATTACTACATCCCATTTAAGCCAATCATACTACTTTTGTTCGATCGTCAATGATTCATGTTGAATCTTGGATGCAATTTCACCATAACACCGTTAGTAGGATGAAAAAGAAAAAGATACTTATCGTAGAAGACCAACTTATCATCACCATGGATTTGGAGTACATGCTCCAGGAGTTGGGTTACGAGGTTTGTGGCATTTGTACGAGTTATGATAATGCGATTTCTTGTATCAAAACTGCCAAGCCCGACCTTATTCTAGTCGATATTATTTTATATGGCGATAAAACCGGTATCGACTTGGCCCATGAAATCAACGCTACTTACCATATCCCCTTCATCTTTCTGACGTCGCATGCGGACCGCAGTACGATTGAGGCAGCCAAATCAACAAACCCCGCCGGCTACATTGTAAAACCTTTCAACCGGAACGATGTATATGCGTCTATCGAAATTGCACTTAATCAAGTCGAATCCAAAGAAGAAAGCCAGAGTATTTTCCTGCCCGACGGAAAACATAAGACTAAAATACCCATGGACGACATGATTTACGCCCATGCCGAAGGCAATTATACCACGTTTATCACAACCACCAAGAAAATAGTATTGCGGAAGTGTCTAAAGGAGGTGGCGGAAACCATCCTGAACAACAAGAAGTTTGTGCGGATACACAAATCTTACCTCATCAATACAGATGCCATCCGGGCGCGTAGTGCTTCCAACATTTTACTGAATAACGGCGATAACCTGCCACTGGGCCGAGCCTACGTTGGAAGCTTGTGTTAATCTCAGAAAAAACCGCTATTTTTGCCGCTCTAGATAAAAGAGCATGCACAGAACACATACTTGCGGAGAGCTGACCATTTCAGATTTGGGTAAAACCGTTGTACTTAGCGGTTGGGTACAGAAGTCCCGCGATTTGGGCGGGATGACGTTCATTGATGTGCGGGATCGTTATGGTGTAACGCAATTGGTGTTTGATCCCGCCGATGGCGAATCGCTTCGGGCGGAAGCCCGGGCTCTTGGCCGGGAATACGTGATAAAAGTGACCGGTAAGGTAATTGAACGCGAAAGCAAGAATTCCAAGATACCTACTGGCGAGATTGAGATCAAGGTTGCGCGACTCGAAGTACTGAATGTCGCTAAGCTACCGCCCTTTACCATTGAAGACGATACGGACGGCGGTGACGATTTGCGGATGAAATATCGCTACCTCGACCTCCGGCGCAACCCCCTGCGTAACAACATCATCCTTCGGCACCGCATCGCGCAGGAAACCCGCAATTATCTCGACCACCATCATTTTCTGGAAGTGGAAACACCGGTACTCATTAAATCGACACCGGAGGGCGCCCGCGATTTCGTGGTGCCGAGCCGGATGAATCCAGGTGAGTTCTATGCGCTGCCCCAATCGCCACAGACGTTCAAGCAATTGTTGATGGTATCGGGCTTTGACCGGTATTTCCAACTTGTCAAATGCTTCCGTGATGAAGACCTACGGGCCGATCGTCAACCGGAATTCACGCAAATCGACTGCGAAATGGCTTTCGTGGACCAGGAAGACATCCTCCAACTTTTCGAAGGTCTAATAAAGCACCTGTTTAACGAAGTGAAGAACATCGATCTAGGTCCCATTCCCCGCATGCCTTACGACGAGGCGATGCGTTTATACGGCTCTGATAAACCCGATATCCGCTTCGGCATGCCGTTCGTTGAACTCAATACCCTGCTCCAGGGATCGGGCTTTCCGGTGTTTGACCAAGCGGAGCTCGTTGTCGGCATCAATGCAGAAGGCTGCGCAGCTTATACGCGGAAACAGCTTGATGCATTGACGGACTTTGTGAAACGTCCGCAGGTGGGCGCTTCGGGACTCGTGTATCTCCGGTGCAATGATGATGGCACATTCAAATCGTCGGTCGATAAATTCTATAACCCCGAGCAACTGGCCACATGGGCAAAGGCGTTTGATGCCCAGCCGGGGGATTTACTGCTTGTTATGGCGGGCAATACGGAGCAGGTCCGGAAACAATTATGTGAACTCAGGCTGGAAGTAGCGTCTCAACGTGGGCTACGCAATAAAAACACCTATGCACCACTGTGGGTAACGGATTTCCCTTTGCTTGAATGGGATGACGAGTCGGGGCGGTACCATGCGATGCACCACCCTTTTACGTCGCCAAAAACAGAAGATATACCCCTATTGGAGACACAGCCCGGGAAGGCCCGTGCCAATGCGTATGATTTGGTCATCAACGGCACGGAAATCGGCGGGGGTTCCATTAGGATACATAACCGCGACCTGCAGTCGTTGATGTTCAAGCACCTTGGCTTCACGCCCGACGAGGCACAAAAGCAATTCGGCTTCCTATTAGAGGCATTCACATACGGTGCTCCCCCACATGGTGGCATTGCATTCGGCTTTGATCGGCTGGTTGCCGTGTTCGCCGGACTCGATAGCATCCGCGACGTAATTGCCTTCCCGAAGAACAATGCCGGAAGGGATGTGATGATTGATTCCCCTTCGGCAATTGCCGATACGCAGTTATCCGAACTGGGCATTTCAGTGGGATGATTGGCACAACAGTTCGGCCTTTTTTGCGTTATTGATAAATAACACTTGCGTATGTCGTCTGTACAAGAAACCACCTTCCTTAAAGAAAGTGCGATTAAGGCTTTTGAACCCCGCCACCGGAAAATCATCAATTACAACATTGACAAATATGACGACGCGGTAAGCCGGGGACTCCCGCAATTCCACCATTTGGAAAATTCCAAACGGAAAGCCCATATCATAAAGTGGCGGGTAATGGAAAACCTAGATAAACTGTTGCCTGAATTCGAAGCCAATTTCCTGCGGAAAGGCGGCAAGGTAATCTGGGCCAACGATGCCGCAGAAGCCCGGAAGGAAATCGGCAAGATTCTGGCGGGTGCCGGTGCCAAGACCGTCGTCAAATCCAAATCGATGACGACGGAAGAAATCGAACTTAATTCCTTTCTTGCTGAAAAGGATATAAAAGCCATAGAAACCGATCTCGGCGAGTATATTGTTCAACTACTAGGGCAGAAACCCTACCATATCGTGACACCGGCCATGCATCTTAGCTTGCCCGACATCCAGGCACTATTTCACGCACATTTCGATACCCCTCTTGACGCGACTGCCCAAGCGCTTACCTTGAAAGCCCGTGAGCTGCTTAGGGACCAATATACGACGGCCGACGTGGGCATCACAGGCGGCAACTTCCTCATCGCTGATACGGGCAGTGTAGCTATAACAGAGAACGAAGGCAACGCTCGGCTTTCAACCACCTTTCCGAAAATCCACATCGCCATCGTAGGTATCGAGAAAATCATTCCATCGCTCAATGACCTCGACCTGTTTTGGCCATTGCTCTCAACCCACGGCACTGGGCAGCGCCTTACGGTATATAACAACATCATCAGTGGGCCTAGGCAGGAAAGTGAAACTGATGGTCCTGAAGAAATGTACGTGGTATTGCTAGACAATGGCCGGACGGAATTGTTGGCTCAAAAAGACCAACGCCAAGGGTTATACTGCATCCGCTGCGGCGCTTGCCTGAATGCCTGTCCAATCTACAAAAATGTAGGCGGCCACACCTACAACACCACCTATAGTGGCCCTATCGGATCACTCATTACGCCACACCTCCGTGGCATGGCCGATTTCAAGCACCTGAGCTACGCTTCCAGTCTTTGCGGCAAATGCTCCGAAGTGTGCCCGGTGAAAATAGACATCCACAAAATGCTGCTCTTGAACAGGCGCGATGCCGTAGCCAACCATCTCCACTCCAAAGCAGAGCGATTCGCTTGGAAAGGGTTCACCTACGCCATCACCAAACGAAAGCTTATCGATTTATTTGGTGGTAAGTTCAAGAACGTCCTGCTTCGGAACCTTTTCGGGAAAGGATGGGGCAAGCACCGGCGACTTCCTCATGTCGCAGATAAATCCTTCAGCCAGCAATGGAAGGAACAAGACAAGTGAAGTGATTACTCAAGTTCCGCCGATTTCGCCCAGATATTGATTGAGCCGTCTTTTGCGTAATTATCGATTTCCGCTAATTCGGCTTCAGAAAAATTGAGATTATCCAATGCACCCACGCAATCTACAACTTGTTCGGGTCTGCTAGCTCCGATCAGCGCCGAGGTCACGCGACCGCCACGCAACACCCACGCGATAGCCATCTGGGCCAGCGTTTGCCCGCGGCGCTGCGCTATCGAATGTAGTGCATGGATGCGCGCCATATTTTCTTCGCTCAGGAACCCCGAATGGAAAGAAGGTCTCTTTTTTGCCCGGCTATCGGCCGGAACACCGTTGAGATATCGATTAGTGAGCATCCCTTGGGCAAGCGGAGAAAACACAATCGATCCCATGCCCAAATCTTCCAATGTATCGAGGAGGCCATCGGATTCTACCCACCGGTTGAGCATGGAATAACTCGGTTGATGAATGAGGCATGGTGTGCCCAACTCCCGCAAAATCGCTTCGGCTTCCCGGGTACGTTTGGTATTATAGGAGGAAATCCCTGCATACAGGGCCCTCCCGGAACGGACAATATGATCAAGTGCCATCATGGTCTCTTCCAACGGCGTCTCAGGGTCGAACCTATGGGAATAGAAGATATCTACGTAATCGAGCCCCATCCGTTTAAGGCTTTGGTCACAGCTAGCCACTAAATATTTACGGCTTCCCCATTCGCCATAGGGACCGGGCCACATGTCGTATCCTGCTTTCGAGGATATGACCATTTGATCGCGATAGCCTGCAAAGTCTTCCTTCAAGATGCGGCCAAAAGCCAATTCGGCGCTACCAGCTGGCGGGCCATAGTTATTGGCGAGGTCGAAATGGGTGATACCCAAGTCAAATGCCTGCCGACAGATTAGCTGTTTGGTAAGGTGCGGCGTATCATCGCCGAAGTTGTTCCATAAGCCAAGGGATATGGCGGGAAGTTTCAATCCGCTGCTGCCGCAACGGTTATAGACCATGTCTTTATAACGCGCGGGATCGGGTTTCCAATTCATTGTATCGTCATTTGATGCTGCATTTACGGCTGGTCCCCACATTTTAAACCGGATACCTGGCAATCGGGGCAATCTCCTGCCCCACGAACGCTTTTGCAAGGTATTTATAATGACCGGCGATGGCAATCATTGCCGCGTTGTCCGTACAATATTCGAAGCGCGGGATAAATACCTTCAATCCCTCCTTTTTACCCAGTTCCTCCAGCCCATTCCTTAATCCGGAATTGGCTGACACACCACCGGCAATCGCCACATGAGACACGCCTGTTTCACGGGCTGCCCGCCGTAATTTACTCAGTAAGATGGAAACAATACGCGACTGTACCGACGCACATATATCGCAGAGGTGGATATCCAAGAAATCAGGGTGTTCCATTTGCTTCTTCTGCACGAAATAGAGGATAGCCGTTTTCAGTCCGCTGAAACTGAAGTTAAGTCCGGGAACCTGCGGTTCGGGAAACATAAATGCCTTGGGGTCGCCCCGCTGCGCATGGCGATCAATCAATGGTCCGCCCGGATAAGGGAGTCCGAGTATTTTCGCCGTTTTGTCGAACGCCTCCCCTGCCGCGTCGTCGAGTGTCTGCCCCAGCAACTCCATTTTGAAGTGCTTTTTCACCAAGACCAACTGCGTATGCCCGCCCGAAACGGTAAGGCATAAGAACGGAAATTCGGGAATCGGTTCTTCGATGAAATGGGCGAGTATGTGCGCTTGCATATGATTCACCTCGATAAGCGGAATATTCCGAGCGAGCGCAAATGCTTTCGCAAAAGAAGTCCCGACCAACAATGACCCCAATAATCCCGGCCCACGTGTAAACGCCACTGCATCTATGTCATGTTTATGTATTTTTGCATCGCGAATAGCCTGGTCGACAGCAGGGATGATGTGTTGCTGATGGGCACGCGAAGCCAGTTCGGGCACCACACCGCCGAACTTTTCATGAATGGTTTGATTCGCGATGATGTTGGAACATATCACGCCGTTGACGCTGATAGCGGCAGAGGTTTCATCACATGAAGATTCAATGCCGAGTATTGTGGGCATGGGGTTATTATTTATATTAATGAGCAAACTTAGATAAAGTTGTTCCGAAATACAAACTAAAGTGGCGTCGAACTTTATCGAAGTACTTGACGACCCTTGGAAAAACGTTTAGCGAGGAAGACATCAAAAAATTAGTAAAAATATTATTGTGGACACTGGTCGCTTTACTCCTCGCGTTGGCGGGGTTTATCTATGCCCTGCAATACCGGCCTGTACAAACCTATTTTGCTAAGCGAGCAGCAGACTACCTGTCGCGCGAACTCCATACGAGCGTTTCTTTGGAAGGTCTTTATTTTAAACCATTTTCGTCGTTGGTCCTCCGCGGACTCTACGTAGCCGATTTATCGGGCGATACCCTGCTTTACGCCGACCAGCTAACAGCATCGGTAAATCTATGGAAAATTCGTGAACACCAGATTACGATCAGCAAACTGGCATTGACTGGTGGATCATTCTTCGTGCACCGCCAAGGAGACAATAGCAACCTTTCCTTCCTTATCGATTATTTCCTCCCCGACACGAACAAAAAAGTCCCTAGTGATCGGAGGCGTCTCACGCTTGATGTCGGCGCCGTTGACTTATCCCATATCGCCATCCGCTACTTGCGTGGCATGGATGGCCCAACTGTGGGCATCAATTACCGAGATATAAGCCTCTCGGAATTGAGCGGTCGTTTCAGTGACATCGACCTAAATAATCATATCTTTAAATCTACTATAGAAAATCTGAGCTTTCGTGAAAAAAGTGGATTCTATCTTCGTGAAATGGACGCCGTGGCCGAGATAGACAGCAATTCCCTAGCGTTGCACGATCTATACATGGAAACGAATCGAAGCCGATTTGGCAATTACCTTCGGTTCGATTACCCCCGATTTTCTGCATTTGAGGATTTCATGGAATCCGTAACCTTTGAATTGACACTTGACGGTGCGCGAATTAACTCGAAAGACATCGAGTTTTTTGCGCCTGCAGTGGCTGCCACTCGTTTCGATGTCTCCTTATCGGGCTCGTTTACAGGAACCGTTGCAGACATTTCGGCGCAAGATATTGTCTTGCGCATGGGGAATCGCACACGGCTTTCTGGCAACTTCGATATCCGCGGACTACCCGATATCGAACGTACCGTCTTCGATATGCAGCTCCATAGGGTGACGACGAATAGCGCAGACATCGAATCGCTGGTAGGTCAATTGGGCCATACACGGCCACTCGAATTGCCTGCGGTATTCGAGCGGATGGGCGATATTGCTTACCAAGGCACATTGATGGGCGCATATTATAATTTCGAGGCCACCGGTACGCTCGAAACCTCACTTGGCTCAGCTAGCACCGCTCTTAACTTAAGCATCCGCGACGGAGGCCGTTACGCTGGGAAAATTACCACTCCTGAATTTGATTTAGGCTCGTTGCTCCAGTATCCGCAGATCGGATATAGCGGTTTCGACATTGATATCGCCGGCGATGGCTTTGCGCCCCACGACATAAATAGCCATGTGGATGGTCGCGTGTCTTACCTAGATTTGAACGGATATCGTTATACAGACATCGAGTTGGCCGGTAAATTTTCCGAAATGGAATTCAAGGGAAATGTTTCGATCGATGACCCTAATTTGCGTTTGCTTTTTGACGGTGGCATCAACCTCAACCCCGAACGGCCTGAATATGCGTTTGACGCTACAGTGGCCTATGCCAATCTGCGTAATCTCGACCTTTATACCAAATCAACAGTCGTAATAGACAACGCAACGATTGCCAGCAATTTCAATGGCAATGCACTGAACAATATGCAGGGCGACGTGGCCCTTTATGACATCCGATTCCGGACGGATTCGTCTCAGCACACCGTCGACTCGCTGGTGCTCGACGCCAGCGGCAACGAAGCACACCGTGTGGTTCATTTACGCTCCGACCTAGCGGACGCCACCATCAACGGTGAAATGGACTTGACTACCCTGCACAACTATTTTAAATCGGTCGCCATGCAATATGCCCCATCGCTCGGATTAGCGGTTGGCCCAATCGGGAAACAGGCCTTCGACTTTAACCTACAGCTCAAGGATATCGCGCCGCTAACGGCGCTGATGGCACCAAAGCTCACCGTCCAGCACGGTGCGCTGATGAATGCCCGGTTTTCGTCGGCAGAAAGCACGGCAGCAATCAATCTTATCGTACCAGAACTTTCCTATGGCATTATTCATGTAAATCGATTGATTGTGGACGAGTCGGCCAATGAAGGTGCCTTACGGCTATTAGTCACTGCCGATCGAATCAGTGCTACGAATAGCCTTTACATCAACAATGTCAACCTCTCGAACGTGATGGCTGGAGACAGCGTCCATTTCAACCTAAAGCTGTCTGACATTACAGCGAGTAATCAATTAGATCTGAATGGAGTAGCCAATTTCCGACGTGGTTCACCGACCCGAATTCAGATGTTGCCTTCCGCACTGATACTCAACGACGAGCCGTGGCAGCTTGATGACAAAGCAGCAATTTACATTACCGACAACCAGGTCGATGTGCGTGGTTTCGAAATAACCAATCACGGACAGATCGCGCGTTTGGATGGCACCGTTTCGGACTCAAGCGATCACCATATTTCGTTTACCTTCAAAAACTTCAACCTAGGCACCTTCAATCCGTTGGTGGCGGCGTCATCGATACGATTAGATGGTATGCTCAATGGGCACATGGATGTATCATCGGTACTGAACAATCCGTTTGCAATAGCAGACATGGCCGCAACCGACGTACAGCTTAATGAGGCTGCCATAGGTGATATTGCCCTACGGGCAGACTTCGATCGTGTTACGGAGTTGGTGAACGTAAACATTGCTGCGGTGCACGATGGCGCGAAGACCATTGGTGCCGTGGGTACCTACAATGCGAAGGCTGAAAATGACAAACTCGATATAAAGGCACATTTTAACCACAGCGAGCTAATCCTTTTCCAGCCGCTACTTGGGAAACTCGTATCCGATGTCAGTGGGACAATCTCCGCGGACCTACGGGTATCGGGCTCGGTGGCGGCCCCAAAAATCAGCGGTCGTTGCCGGTTGGATAACGCCGGATTCACCGTCAACTACCTGAAAACACCTTATCGGATTGATGACGAATTCATGCTAACGAATAGCATAATTCACTTGGATGATTTGGTCATTACCGATCCGCGAAATAACCGGGCCATAGCCAACGGACGTGTCGACCTCCGCAACGCGCGGATTCCAGACATCCGTGTAACGGTGGATGCAACCAATTTCCTCGTGTTGAACACCACGTACCGCGATAACCCATCGTATTACGGGACTGCGTATGGAACAGGTAAGTTTTCCTTTGACGGTCCGACAAACGCGATGCAGATGAATATCCAAGCAATCACCGATGCACACACACGGTTCCACATACCGCTCAACGCAGTGGGTACAGTGAGCGACAACGACTTTATCCGATTTGTCAGCCAAGACACGTCGAACACACCTCAAACACGGCGGCATCTGTTCCAAGGGCTTAGCATGAACATGGACCTGCAGATCACACCCGATGCTGAAACCAGCCTTTACACCGATCTTGGTGAACTGACCGGCCGTGGAGAAGGCACGATCTCACTCCGTATGTCGCGCTTGGGCGATTTCGAGATGTTTGGCGACTATACCATCAATACGGGCAAATTCACCTTCACGGCGCAGGACTTCATTAATAAGATATTTGAAATTAACGAAGGGGGGACCATCCGTTGGACTGGTCAGCCCACCGATGCGACAGTTAACCTTGCTGCGGTATATGGCCAGCGTACGAGCCTAGCGCCGTTATATAATGCGGCCGGACGGGAAACCGTCGAACAACGGGTGCTTGCCCATGCGGTAATGAACCTCAATGGCAGCCTTATGCGGCCCGACATCACTTTTGGGCTCAACTTCCCGAATGACCCGTACGTAAACGATGAGCTACAGAGCTACCTAAGCGATGTGAACAACATTAACCAGCAAGCATTGAGCCTTATTGTTCGACGGAGTTTCTCTCCGGGTTCGGCAACCGATTTCAGCCGCGAACTGAATAACACATTGCTTAGCGCCGGCACCGAACTGGCATTCAACCAATTGAACAACCTCATTTCACAATCGCTAAACATTAAGTTCGTCGACTTAAATATCCGATCGCTCAACGATGCGAGCGCATCGCTTCGGTTCTTCAATGATCGGTTGATTTTCACTGGCGGTGTAGCCGATATGCGAAATGTCAACGATCTCAATGTCTTCAGTGATCGGATCGTCACCGATGCTGAACTGCGCTACCTGATCCGTAAAGACGGACGACTGGTATTACGGGGTTCCAACAGGTTGAATAGCCGTAATTTTCTCCCGTTGACCATCAATGAAAATTATGTCAGTGCGCTTGGATTGGTCTATCGCCAGGAATTCTACACGTTCCAGGAATTTTTCAGACGCCTTGTAAGCATCCGCAATAAGACGGAAGACACCGAAGATCCTGCAACGCAATGGTCAACCGGAAATGACGAATAGCCGCGAGCCCCTCATTGTGCAAAAACAACCCGGAAACCACAATTGGCGCGACGTTCTTCGGGTGGGCAATGGCCACGACAAGCTACCCGGCATGTGAGTGGGATTTCGTCCCAAGCACCACCACGCAATACGCGCTCGGTACCGGATACCGGACCCAGCGGATTGGAAAAAGGGCTTACCGCATAATAGTCGGGGTCGTACCAATCCCAGCACCATTCCCATACGTTGCCGCTCATGTCATAAATTCCCAGTTCATTAGGTTGTTTCCGTCCAGTACCGATGGCACATCCGTTCATATTTCCACCAAACCAGCCTACGGCAGACAAATCATCGCTACCGCTGTATATGCATCCGCTACCTTGGCCACCACCGCGCGCCGCGTATTCCCATTCCGCTTCGCTAGGTAGCCGCCAATCACCACCATAGTATTCGCATAGCCAATCGCAATAACCCACGGCATCATCGTAGGCCACATTGACAATCGGGGCATATTCATCAGCGCCCCAACCTTCTTGGCCTTTGGGCATGGCTTTACCTGTAGCCGTGCAGAACAACCTGTATTGCCTTACTGTAACTGGATATTTGCCGATATAGAACGTGCTGATCGCGACGCGATGTACGGGTTCTTCTACCTCGCTAACGTACCCCCCCATCTGAAAGGTGCCGCCCACGACCAATACGACTTCGGGAGCGACCGTGATTTCGAGAGGCGTCGTACCGGCACCAGTTTCCCAGGTTGTTGAGGTTAATATAATCAATTGTCTTTTCTTCATGGTTTATGATAA
>CAZTJY010000021.1:0-11883 GCA_964613725.1 uncultured Parapedobacter sp.
TTATTTTATGAATAAATCGAAATAAAAGCAAGGCATTATGGGATGTATCGTATATTAAACAGTTTTTTTTAATGTTAATTAAACTTTAATTTTATATTATTTTTAATTTTATTTTGTTTTTAAGTATTATATTTTATTACATTTGTGGTGTTATGAGCCTTAGTTCATTGATACGATTAGCGTAAGACTGGTAGGGTTTCGTAGGTCACGATGGTGGTTTCCCCAATAGCGGTACGTTTGTAAGAGAGGGTGGGTCGGGGGCGATAGTGGTTATACGAGTGAAGTGAATTTAACAAGAGTGATTAAGGTGTTGATCTCTAGTTGGCTAATTTGATTAACAATACGTTCTTTGATAAATTGTAATCTGATTTGGTAAGCAACGCTGTTTGGTTCCGTGGTGAGATGCTGTGATATTTCGGGATTGATAAGTTAGGTTCTGTATTATCAGGGCTATTACGGTAGTCCCTATTTTCCCGCTGGAAAACTAAACGCTAATCGGATTTCATATTTGGAAGTTTAACCCAACATATGATAACCGGATAACCCGGGGGGGCTAATCAATTGGCTATTCGTGTCCTACAGAATGTATGATGCTGTCCGTTTTCGCTTGTACCTATTACTAAAATACATTCCGAATTACCCTGTTTAGCCGGCTCCACACGACAGGAGTTTTATAGTATCGATGAAAGAATAACGTCCATCACTCTGTTCAAAATGAGTGGCTTTCCTTTTGACCCCGATCTAGAAAAAGATCGTATCAATAATATGGCGCGGGAGGAAATCCGGACCAGCAAAACAATCAGATTACCATGAAGTCGAAGAACCTTGGTAGACATTACTGATTTAATATAATAAACTATGACAAGGAAAACCTACTATTTTTTATTGATGCTGTGTCTGGTGTCAATTACTACCGTGTCAGCGCAAGAGACACGTCAGATCTCGGGGAGCGTGTTGGACGAGAACGGGGTCCCTTTACAAGGCGTTTCAGTTGCGGTAAAGGGTAAAGATCTCGGAGTCGCGACTAACGCAGATGGCGGATTCAACTTGCTGCTTCAACGCGGAGACGTGTTGGTTTTTCGAATGGTGGGATATGAAACCCAGGAAATATCCTATGAGAACCAACAACGAATTGATGTGGTGATGGCTGGCCGTCATACCAATTTGGACGAAGTCGTTGTTATAGGCTTTGGGACACAAAAACGGGCGAACTTGACAGGGGCCGTCTCGTCAATTGAAACGGGCGACTTAGCTTCGCGTCCCTTTACTTCCACATCCAACGCGTTGCAAGGAGTTGCCCCTGGGGTTACTGTTACCACTCCTTCAGGCGCTCCGGGGAGTGGTGGTACCATAAGGGTTAGGGGTATCGGTACATTGAACAACTCCAATCCGTTGGTCTTAATAGATGGTGTAGAAGGGGATATGAATTCGATCGATCCAAATATGATTGCGTCAATTAATGTTTTGAAAGATGCGGCATCTTCGGCCATCTACGGATCTCGGGCAGCTAATGGCGTGATTCTGGTAACTACCAAAAGGGCGAGTGGTAATGTGCTGAAGGTTGGTTACAATGCCTATACCGGGTTTCAGACACCAACGAATTTGCCGGACAAAGTGGATGCTATCGATCATATGGAAATGATTAACCTGGCCCATGTAAATTCAGGTGCCTCACCTTTATTTACCCAGGAATTCATTGACGAGTATCGTCAAAATATGCATGTCAATCCGGACGAATATCCAAATACCGATTGGCAGAAGGAAGTTTTGAAGGGCTCCGGCGTAATGCATAACCATAATCTGTCGGTTAATGGCGGTGGGGAAAAATTCCGTTTTTTGACATCTGCAGGTTACTTGGATCAACAAGGTATCATTAAAGCATCGCGGTTCGAGCGGTACACGCTGCGCAATAACACGGATATCACATTTAGCGAAAAGCTGAACATGCAGTTCGACGTCCAATTAATAAAACGGAATACAACTACACCGGGCAGTGCAGGTGAGGTTGGGGCTGATGGTTTGTCTGCGGTCTTTTTACAGATGAACCGTATCCCCGCTATTCAACCGGGCCAATATTCCAATGGGTTGTACGGTGAGGGGTGGAATGGGAATAACCCTATTGCCTTTGCCAATGGGGATGGTGGGTCTATGAAAGAGGAACACCTTAATCTCCTTGGCAGGTTTGTGTTGAACTATAAGCCGGTAGAGTGGCTTAACGTTGAGTTATTGGCCCAGCCCAGGTATGAGGAATTGTACAGCGACAATTTTAACAAAGCGGTCCAAACGTATCAACTCGATGGAAGCCCTTTGTTCACCCGGCCGGAAAGAAGTACGTTAACCAATCAGAGTAGTCGTGCGCTGTTCGGAAATTACTACGGCTACCTTACTGCAAACCAGAACTTTGGTGAACATGCATTGAAAGTCTTGCTCGGATCATCCTTGGAAACTTTTTATACCCGTGATTTCAGGGCATATCGAGAAGGTTTTATATTCCCCCAATACCGAGTTCTTGATGCGGGGTTATTAGATAATAGGGAGGCTACAGGCACCGCTTCTGAATGGGCATTGCAATCATTTTTTGGGCGGTTTAATTATGATTTTGATTCACGCTACTTGTTTGAAGTGAACGCCCGCTACGATGGTTCATCTCGCTTCGCCAAAGGGCACAAATATGGTTTTTTCCCTTCCGTATCCGGCGGTTGGCGTATCTCCGCGGAAGATTTCATGCAAGGTACCAATCGTACGGTTAACAATCTTATGCTGCGGGCTTCTTGGGGACGGCTCGGGAATCAAAATATTGGAACATACCCTTTTGCATCTACGCTGAATTTAGGCTCGTATTCGTTGGGTGGGCAGATTATGCCTATAGCCGCACTTAACGAAATGAGCAATGAGCAAATCTCTTGGGAAACGTCGGAAATGACCAACATTGGTTTAGATTTGATGTTGTTCGGAAACCTGACGTTGACATTAGACTGGTATGATAAAATTACATCCGATATCCTTCTCGAGTTAGATATCCCGATGAGCATAGGCCTTGAAGCACCTACGCAGAACGCAGGAAAGGTAAGGAATAGGGGATGGGATGCAGGGCTGGGCTATAAAGGAAAAGCCGGCGAATTTAAATATGGTGTGGATGTGAATGTTTCCGATGTCAAAAATACCGTGTTGGATCTAAGAGGGGTAAGCCAGACCGGGCTTCGGGTCAGTCGCGAAGGATACCCAATCAATTCCATATTTGCTTTACAGGCAGACGGTTATTTTCAATCAGAAGAAGAGATTAACAATCATGTGACACAAATCGGTGTGCTGGCCCCGGGTGACATCCGATATGTAAACCAGAACAATGACGATGTGATAAACGCGGACGACTTTGTCATTATAGGAAGTACGATTCCTCGGTTTACTTACAGTTTAAACTTGAATGCTGAATTTAAGAACTTTACATTCAATGCCTTTGCGCAAGGGGTGGGAAAAGCAGATGGATATTTGCATGGGCGCGCCATTCAGCCTTTTTTTAGTGGAGCTTCTGCTTATGAGCAACACAAGGATTACTGGACACCGGAGAACAGAAATGCAACGTTTCCCAGGTTAACTTGGGGCGACGCTGGAAATAATTATCAGCATTCCAGTTTCTGGATGAGAAGTGCTGCTTACCTCAGGTTGAAAAATATCCAGCTCGGCTATAATCTGCCGAAAACACTGTTGGGCAGAATAAAGGTAGAGCAAGCACGTATCTACATCAATGGACAGAACCTTTTTACTGTCGACCGTTTTTGGAATGGCTATGATGTAGAAACCCCCGTGGGAACCGGAACTAATTACCCCGTAATGAAAACATATAGCTTGGGTATTGATTTCAGATTTTAATGAGTGCTTAATGATAAAAATATGAAGACGAAAATATTTTATACCGTATTGACAAGTTGCCTGGTATTCGCCTCAGGTTGTAATAAGATGTTGGATAAACTTCCGTTGGACAGCCCCTCTTCGGCTTCTTTCTTTAATGACAGAACGGAACTGGATATGGGGATATTGGGTTGTTACGAACGGATAGTCAATCGAATTGGATTGAAAGGGGCCATGCCTTGGATTGTGACACTTGATTGTACATCAGACATTAACTGGAATCGGGATGCTTCTCCTATAGGTTCACTAGGGAACGGTACCGCAGCCAGTGATAATGCTTCAGCTCAAAATGCCTGGCAGGATTTTTATGCGGTCATCGCAAGGACAAATTTCCTGTTGGATAATATCAGCAATGCAGAAGGGTCTGTAGCCGCCGATTATATACGCCAAGTCGCCGGTGAAGCCCGCTTTTTAAGAGCTTATAGTTATTTCTATCTCACCGAGTTATTCGGTGATGTACCTTTAATAACGGCGAGCATTACCATTGATGAGGCTGAAATGCCGAGGACGGCAAAAAGTGAAATCGTTGATTGGATCTTGAATGAAATGGATGAAATTGCTCCGGATTTACCCCTATTCCATGACGGACATTCCGGACGTGCGACAAGCGTAGCAGCGTATTTTCTTAAAGCGTATGCGGCCCTGTGCAATAGCCGTTGGACAGTTGCATCCCAGGCAGCTAAAGCGGCGATGGATTTGGGGCACTATGAGCTGCACCCCGACTATGCGGAGCTTTTCACGTATGCGGGCGAAAGCTCAAGGGAGCATATATTCTCGATGCAGTATCTTAGGGGGATAAATACGCATGTTACGTTTCGCCAGTTTGGCTCAAGGCTATCTGCCGGCGTATCTAACGAAAAGCCCACACAGGCAATGGTTGATTCTTATGAGTGTATCGACGGGTTGACCATCGATCAATCGCCCCTGTTCGACCCTCAAAACCCCTATGACAACAGAGATCCCCGATTGCATATGACGGTCGCCGTCCCGGGTACCATTTACATGGGTTTCCAGTTTGAAACGCATCCCGATAGCCTCAGGGTTTGGAATTACAACGTGACTCCAGCAATCCGGGTAAATAATACGGACGCAACTAATGCGTTTGCAACGTTCACAAGTTACCTGTGGAGGAAATGGATGGACATCCAAGACTTGAACTATACCCAGGATAACGAACTCAATATCACATTAATGCGCTATGCCGACTTATTGCTGATGTATGCAGAGGCAAAAATAGAAGCAAATGATATCGACGATTCGGTATATGAGGCCCTTAATGCGGTAAGAAACCGTGTCGGAATGCCTTCCGTTCCACAAGGCAGCTCACAAGCTTACCTACGATCGGTGGTTAGAAGGGAAAGGAAAGTCGAGCTCGCCATGGAGGGAAGACGGTTGTTGGATATCAGGCGTTGGAGAATAGCTGAGCAAGTAATGAAAGGCCCCAGATACGGTAATAGCAAGACCGAGCTGCTTGTCTCGCCCCCGACGTTGGACGAGAATACGACGCCGGACTACTCCGATATTGCAAACAAGGAAATATTGCGCGTTGTCGAAACAATGGTATTTGATCCGGAAAAACACTATTTGTGGCCTATTCACCCGGTTGAAATACAAACTAATCCAGCCCTAAAGCAGAATCCGAAGTGGTAATTTAAAAGCATGTACCTACATTGTTTTAGCAACGGCTGGATATGAAAAAAATATTGATCAATATAACGGTATGCATATGCTTATCGCTCACGTTTAGTGTTGTGACGTATGGCCAACGAAGCGACGTGGGTGTATTGAGTTACAATGTGCTGCATGGATTTCGTGGCGATCAATCGCTTCAGCGCAAGTATGCCGAATGGGTAAAAAAGATGGACGTTGATATCGTTCTTTATCAAGAATTGAATGGTTTTGTGCAAAAAGATCTCCAAGATTTGGCGCTTGGGTACGGGCACCTCCATAGCGTGCTTTTGAACCAGGAGTCGGGGCACGATGCGACCCATCCCATTGGCATCACATCGAGATTTCCAATTTCAAATGTCGAGATGTATTTGGACAGTATGTGGCACGGATACATATATGCAAAGGTTGGCGGTGTGCATTGCTTTGCTACCCACTTGGCGCCTTTCACGTTACAAGATCGGTATCGGGATCTTACCCGAATTCTTGCCCATGCCCGTACGATACCGCCCAACGAGCGCATACTTATTGCTGGTGATTTCAATGCACTCTCCGAAGTCGATTCGGCAATGTATGGTAGTGAACTGTTGGCTTCACTGGAAAAAATCGAAGGCCGGTTGGAGCCCAAGAGCGGTACCCCCATTGTTAAGAATAGGATAATTTACCGGCGTAATCTCAATGAGGGTCAAATCGACTATTCGGTCATGCGGCTGATTAAAGATGCCGGGTTCTTGGATTCTTATTACGTTCACAACGCCACGTTCAAAAACAGTGCGCCGACAAAAGGATATATGAAAACAGATTCCAAGCCCAAAAGGATTGATTACATATGGGTAAACCCCACGTTGGCCGGGAAGATGTATGAAGCAGACATTGTTCAGAATGAATTAACAGACGTACTTTCTGACCATTATCCGATGTTGATAAGATTTAAAATGGATTAACGGGTTTAATAGATTAACGTGAAGTTTCGCTTACAACATATGTCCCCCGAAAAACGACGGTGGTTAATCGTGGGAGTGATTTTCTTAGCTATTGTCTTCAACTATGTAGATCGACAGATAGTTTCCATCCTCAAGCCCACGCTTAAAGATGTCTTTTCGCTGGATGACAGTGGATATGCTTTTATCGTTAATATTTTTACGATTTGCTATGCAACGATGTATCCCGTCACCGGCTGGTTGGTCGATAGGTTTGGCGCGGGTAAGGTGATGCTTTATGGCATTCTCGCTTGGTCGGTCGCATGTATAGGGGGAGGTATTTCCCGTACGGTGGGCCAATTTTCTTTTTTCCGCGGCATGTTGGGAATGGCTGAACCGACCAATTTCCCGGCACAATTGAAAGTCGTGACGGTTTGGTTCCCAGGAAAACTTCGCGCTACCGCGAATAGCCTTTGCGTGGCAGGCAGTTCCATCGGTGCCATAATAGCCCCGCCACTGGTGGCCTGGCTCGCCATAACCTATAACTGGCACACGGTATTTTGGGTGTGTGGGGGCATAGGCCTATTGATTGCAATGTTATGGTGGTTCGTTTATCGCGAGCCGCCAGCGTATATAGCGGCTGAAGCGAGCCAAGATACGGCAGATAGCCTTGCTAAGTTCTCTTGGGGGCAGCTGTGGAAAACCCGTAGTCTTTGGGGGATTTTGATGATTAGGTTTATTAGTGATCCCGTATGGTACTTCTGTTTGTTCTGGCTGCCGGGATATCTACAGGAAGAATCCGGTTTGACGTTGGCACAAGTTGGCATGTTTGGATGGATTCCATTTTTGGCGGCAGACTTGGGAGGAATTGGTTCGTCGGCATGGTCGGATAAGTTGGTACGGGGTGGGATGGAGCCACTTCGGGCCCGGAAAGTGATGCTTACCATCGCTGCGGTGTTTGGACCATTATGCGCCCTCACACCTTATATGCCCAATGCGGGCGGAACGCTATTACTATTTAGTGTTGTCGCGGCAGTATGTATTAGTTGGCTCTTTACGGTCAGTGTCGTCGTGGCCGAAGCGTTCCCGGTGAAAAATGTGGCCAGCGTATTGGGAATTGCAGGGGGCTTCGGTGCATTGGGTGCTGTGCTTTTTAACTATTTTGTGGGGCAGATGATCGGTACCATTGGTGCCACCCAAATCTTCATCGCTATGGCAGTTTTACACCCCATCGCCGCGGTGATTTTATGGGTGGTGGTGCGGAAAGAGACGCCCCGCCATTCCATCACGGGGGATATCAACCGTTAGAAAAATAATTAAATCATGACAGGTTTTAAAAGGAAAATTACCGAACCAACGCGCGAGTTGGAAGTGAGAAAGGAAGTGGATGTATTGGTGATCGGAGGCGGCCCGTCCGGCATCATCGCCGCCCAGGCGGCAGCAGAGGATGGCTTGAAGGTCACGTTGGTTGAGAGCCGTAGCTTTTTAGGAGGCAATATGACCATTGGATTGCCGATATTGGGCTTCCTGGGTCAAAAAGGAAATCAGATCATCAAGGGATTACCCCAAAAATTCATCGACAGGTTAAAACGTGTGGATGCGGCGAGTGAACACCGGCCATGTCCTTTGCACATGAGTCTTACCTTGGTGGAACCCGAGGCTGTTAAAGCTGTAGCGCTCGAAATGCTTATCGAGAGCGGTGTCGACGTGTTGTTTTATGCTTTTTGTGCAGATGTGGTGATGGAAGGGGACGAGTTGAAAGGGGTCATCGTCGAAAGCAAGGCAGGTCGGGAAGTCATCCTCGCGAAGGTCGTTATTGATTGCAGTGGGGATGCGGATGTAGCCTTCCGGGCAGGGGTTCCTTGTGAATATGGTAATGAGGATGGCGGGGTGCAGCCTCCTACCCTGATGTTTTGTTTGGGTGGTGTGGATACGGAGAAGCTGCGATTGAGCATTGCCGAGGAACCGAGAACGTACTTGACCGACTTTATACCGGCCGAGTATTTTGGACAAAATAATCAGTTTATCGTGGTAGGCTTGAGAAGCCTTATTAAAAAAGCCGAAGATGAAGGGCTTTCGTTACCCGTGGAACGGACTATTTTGATAACCGGGTTGCGGAAAGGTGAGATTTGGGTAAATATGACTCGGGTAAATGGTGTAAATGGCACGGATCCAGAAAGCCTCAGCTACGGTGAGGTTGCAGGGCGTAAGCAGATACAGGATATTCAAAAATACCTGATATCGTATGTTCCCGGCTTTGAAAATGCTTACTTTTTGAAAACCGCCCCTTTTCTCGGTATCCGGGAGACCCGTCGTATTGTCGGCCAATACGTGATGACGAGTGATGACGTGTTGAATTGTGCGTATTTTGACGACGCGATAGCTGTGGCCAGCTATCCACTAGACATCCATCATCCCGAAGGGGGAGGGTGTACGCTCACTTGGTGTGGGGATTGCTACGATATCCCGTATCGCTCGCTGATCCCACAACACGTAAAAAACCTCATCATGGCCGGTCGATGTATCTCCACAACACACGAAGCCATGTCAGCTATACGTGTAATGGCACCCTGTATGGCCATGGGTGAAGCAGCAGGACGGGCTGCCAAAATGGCGATAAAAAAGGGGGGTCCCGTTGCAGAAATCGACGTGAAGGAATTGCAAAGTGAATTACGCGCGAAGGGCGCTTACCTGCGAGAATTCAAAGAAATTAAGCTGTAATGGAGGTAGGGTTTTACTCGCACGCGATAACGTCAATAATTTATGCGACAGTTGCATCAATTAAAATGGCTATAACGAATATGTTGTTCTCTTTTCGGTTGCGGCAGCCGTGTGGTCTAGCACTAATTATGTGTTGCTGGCTTCTTTTACCGCTAGCGTTCGGTGTTACTTTATTTGCACAGTCAGTTTCGGAAAGTCGTTTCAATATATTGTTAATTATGGTAGACGATTTGCGGCCTGAGTTGAATTGCTATGGCGCTTCGCAAATCAAAAGTCCGAATATGGACCGTTTGGCTTCCTCCGGTACAACTTTTCTTAGCGCTTATTGTCAGTATCCGGTTTGTGCCCCTTCAAGAGCCAGTATGCTTTCTGGCACTCGTCCCACTTCTACTAAAGTATACGATTTGTACACCGATTTCAGGGAGGCGCTAGCCGATATTCCATCGTTGCCTGAATTATTTAAAAATTCTGGGTACTATACTGATCGTTTTGGGAAAATTTTTCATATTGACGATGTGAGATCCTGGACCCCTCCATATCCCGAGCAGAAATTTGGACCATCAGAACCGAAACGGAGATCACCCTATGCCAGTCCAGAACTTAATGAAGCGGGATGGCTGAAATTTGAGGAGGCAAAGAGGAACGGACTGATCGGCGTTGAATTAGAGCGCTCCCAGAGAGGGCCTGCATATGAAATAGCTGATGTAGACGATGAGCAGTTGCCGGATGGCAAGATTGCCACCGAAGGCGTCAAAGCACTACAAGAAGCAAAGGAGAGGGGAGATCCGTTTTTTATCGCCGTCGGATTTCATAAACCCCACCTTCCTTTTGTCGCGCCACGGAAATACTGGGACATGTATGATCGTGATAGCATCCAGGTGGCAGAGAATGTAGTTCCTCCGGCCGGCGCCCCTTATGCGTTGGGCGACGCAGCGGAGTTTTACACCTATACGGATGTTCCCGACAGTCGGCCTATACCAAACGAATACGCCCGTTTAGCACGGCACGGTTATTATGCTTGCGTAAGCTATGTGGACGCACAGGTAGGCCGGGTATTAGATGAGCTGGAAAGATTGAAGCTCGATCGCAGTACCATTGTGGTTCTAGTAGGGGATCACGGTTATAAGTTGGGAGAACATGGCTCTTGGGGGAAATCGTCCAATTTCGAGGTTGACGCCCGTGTGCCTTTGATTGTTCGTGTACCGGGTTATAAGCCCAACACAGTGGTGCCTGGATTGGTGGAAATGTTGGATATCTACCCAACGTTAGCAACGCTGGCGAATCTTCCTTTGCCCGAACATGTAGAAGGCCAAAGCTTTGATTACTTATTAAAAAAACCCGACGCGCCGGGTAAAGAAGCTGCATTTACGCAGTGCGCCCGGGGTGATCGGATGGGCTACTCTATGCGAACAGCTCGTTACCGCTTTACGAAATGGATAAAGCGAGGGAAACCCGACGCGTGGGAGCTATATGATCATTCAAACGACCCCAACGAAAACAATAACCTCGCTGTTTTGCCGGGGTTGAAGGAATTGTGTGAGCAGTTCTCAAAGCAGATCGATCAACAGATTAGTGTGCAATATCTGCCGCAAGCATTGATGAATGAGCCTTGATTATTACGGAGACAGTCGTGTGACGGGGTAACGGTATGAACTAACATGGCTTTTTCACGATAGGACAGGTTACATGTGACGGACATTGAGCTCATGTCACAATGAATAAACAGGATGTCAGGAAATAGAAGAAAATTTTTGAAAGGATTGGCCGCTACGGCAATACTTCCCCCGCTTGCGGGGATCAGCGGCCGGTTGCCCGCGCATCAAGGAAAAGATACACGGTTTCATCGGGTGCTATGCTGCAACATACGTGTTGCGCTGGAGGATGATGAAGCCCAGGGCGTAGGATGGTCTTCCAGGAAGAACGTTTGCCTAGAAATCATCGAGAAACAAAAGCCGGACATCATTGCTTTACAGGAAGTCCTGAAAGTACAGGCAGACGACCTTCGCCACCATTTTCCCGCATTCCAGCTTCTTGGCTTTGATGGCCCGGAGATGGATGTGCGTGCGGTAGGTTACCATGGCATTGCCAAAAATCCCATCATGTTTTCAAAGGAACGCTACGAATTGGTTTCGGCAGGGTGTTATTGGCTTTCTAAAACCCCATTGATCGCTGGAAGTATGTCCTGGGGCACAGCAAGGGCACGGCACGCCAATTGGGTGCGACTCGAGGACAAACAAACAAAACAGCACTTCAGGGTAATCAATCTACACTTGGATCATGTGAGTCAAGCCGCTAGAGAAAGTCAAACCCGGGTAGTGCTGGGAGAATCAAGACAGTATCCAGCTGAATTTCCCCAATTATTAGTCGGGGACTTTAATGCCAGCATGGAAAACCGAGTATATCAGCTTGTCGAAGAATTTGGTTGGAATGATACATATACAGCTATTCATGACTCCGAAGAGCCAGGAGGTACGGTCCATCTCTTCCAAGGCGAGAACTATATTAATAAAGGGAAAGGACGAAAAATCGACTACATCTTCGTCAATGGAGGTGCAAGTCCGGTACGCGCTGAAATCATTCGCGACCATGTTAATGGGGTGTATCCAAGCGACCATTATTTTGTATTAACCGAAATGCAGTTACTGTAACCGGCATGGAAACCGCG
>CAZTJY010000021.1:11983-37237 GCA_964613725.1 uncultured Parapedobacter sp.
AAAAATACAAATATGAAAAATGTACTTCGGCATCTAATGTTTGCACTTGTCAGTGCATTGTTGGTCATCAATGTTTGTGCACAACAGACCTATCAGAAGCCCGCTTTGGAACAAACGGGATCCTGGTCGATGATTATGATCCCTGATCTTCAAAACTATGTTAAATGGAATCGGAACCAGCCGATATTGGATCTGATGATGGCTTGGATTGAGGATAATATCGACACCCTGAACATAAAGATGGTGATATGCGTAGGCGACCTCATCCAAAGCCCCGAAAAAATCACCAACGATTACGACGGCGACCAAACGACACGCCGTCAATGGGCGGCGGTGTCAAACGCTTTCTCCCGATTGGATGGTAAGGTGCCCTATATCGCCGCAACGGGTAACCACGATTATCGGATAGACCGGGAAGGCAACCGGCACACCCAGTACAGTGAGTTTTTTAACGCCGATAAAAACCATTTGAACCAAAAAATCTTGGTTCAAAATAGCCGGGATGAAGCGGGCGAACCGACGTTGGCCAACTCAGCGTATGAGATTCGGGGACTGAATGGCAAAGACTACCTGTTCATGACGATCGAATACGGCCCGCGAGACACGGTGTTAACCTGGGCGAAGCGGATTGCGGCCATGGAACAATACAAAGACCATCGAATTATGCTCACCACACACAATTACCTCAACGCGGAAGATCAACATACATCGGGTGAGGTAGGCTGGTTGTTTTGGGAGCCGTACGCTGTGGATAACCAGATTTTGAAGTCGCCCAAAGTCAAACTGCCAAACGCAAACAACGGTAAGCAGATTTGGGAGCAGCTCGTCCAGCCGGCAAACAACATTGAACTTGTACTGTGTGGACACATCTCCGGAGAAGGCTATCGGCTGGACAAAAACGTAGCAGGCAAATCGGTGCACCAAATACTGTTCGATGCGCAATCGATGGGCGGCGGAAGCCGAAGCGGCAACGGCGGCGATGGTTGGCTCCGGATACTGGAGTTTTTCCCGGATAACAAAACGGTAAAGGTGAAGACATTTTCGCCGCTTTTCGGCATATCGCCGACGACCCGGCAATTCGCCTGGAAGCGCGATCCCCGCAATGAATTTACGTTCTATTTCGATTCACATTAACAGGTACCCTGAACGTTTATGGAGAACCTAGCAAATTCAAAAAAGCCTAATTTTTTTTCGAAGTCGGGCCTTCCCAAACCCCTAGCTTGGGGCTACCTCGGCATCATCATCTTCATGATGGGCGATGGCGTGGAGCAGGGCTGGCTAAGCCCTTACTTGATTGAGCATGGAGTTTCCATGCAACAATCTGCGTTATTGTTTACCGTATATGGAATTACCATCGCCATTTCATCGTGGTTTTCTGGTGTGCTCGCCGAAGGATATGGGCCAAGGAAAGCCATGCTCCTCGGTTTACTCCTGTATATTATCGGGACGGTCGGGTTCGTGGGCCTCGGGATGCAGAACCTAGATTACCCCATGATGTTAATTACCTATGCCATTCGCGGATTCGCCTACCCACTGTTTGCTTATTCGTTTTTGGTGTGGATCACTTACCGTACACCCCAAAGCAAGTTGGGTAGGGCGGTCGGATGGTTCTGGTTCGTTTTCACAGGAGGCCTCAACGTGTTCGGGGCCTACTATTCCAGTTGGGCCATCGAAGCGCTCGGCTATCAAAATACATTATGGAGTTCCATATTCTGGGTATTGGTAGGTGCGTTTTTCGCCCTTGTGATGAATAAAGATAAGTTCGTTCCATCCGGCGATGCGGGTTCGAAAACCAAAGAGTTGCTTAAAGGGCTGACCATCGTCAAAGAAGAGCCCAAAGTACTTATCGGGGGAATTGTGCGGGTAATCAACACCACCGCACAATTTGCCTTTCCGGTGTTCTTGCCGATTTACATGGCTACACATGGGTTCAGTACCATCGAATGGCTGCAGATATGGGGCACCATTTTCACCAGTAACATTGCATTTAACCTTATTTTCGGGTTTGTGGGCGATCGGATGGGCTGGCAGAACACTATTATGTGGTTCGGTGGTGTGGGGTGTGGCCTCACCACCCTGCTGTTTTTCTACTCGCCGGTCTGGTTCGGTGGCGATTACTGGGCGGTGCTGTTATGCGGCGTACTTTGGGGTGGCCTGCTGGCCGGCTATGTGCCATTATCGGCACTGGTGCCTTCGCTCGTAAAAAAAGACAAAGGTGCGGCCATGGCGATCCTAAACCTTGGCGCTGGCCTTCCGGTTTTTGTAGGCCCCGCTATCGTGGGCGTATCAATCGGAGTTATTGGTAATGAAGGGGTAATTTGGGTGTTGGCAGGCTTGTACTTCCTGAGCGCATTGCTCACGAAGTTTATCACGTTGCCTAAGTCCGAAAACATAGGAGAGACGCAAAGGAGCATTGAGCGTACCTGACGCGAACAAAAGAGAATTTATAATTAACATGATATTTTTATGAGAATATTGGTTACGGCGCCTTATCACGAGAAAGGCAGGGAAGAGTTGGCGCAACTGTTTGGAGAGGTTGTTTATAAGCCTTGGAAAGCACATGGAAGGGGGTATCGACCCGATGAGCTCATTGATTTACTACGTGAATCACAAGCGGGGGCATTGATTACAGAGCATGATGAGGTGACAGCGGCAGTGATCCACGCCCATCCACACTTGAAATTCATCGGTGTATGCCGCGGTACGCCTTCTAATGTGGCGGTAGATGTGGCGACCCAAAAGGGCATACCTGTTTTCAACACGCCGGCACGGAATGCCCAAGCTGTGGCCGAGTTGTTTATCGCCAATATCATTTCCTTTTTGCGGAAAGCGAGGCAGGGGGTCGAATGGCTGGAAGCGGGTAAATGGGGCGAAGGGGCCCATACGGCATACCTGCAATTCAAGGGTAACGAACTTGCAGGAAAGCAAGTGGGCATGGTCGGTTTCGGCGCGGTGGCCCAAACCAGTGCACAGCTATTGAAAATCTTCCCCTGCGAAATCACCTATTTCGACCCATTCTATACGGCAGACGACCCATTGTACAAGAAACAATCGCTGGAAGAACTTTTCCGCTCAAGCGATATCGTAGCGATACATTTGCCGGTGACGGACGAGACGAGAGGCATGATTGGTGCCGATCTCTTGTCATTGATGAAGCCGGATGCGATATTTGTCAATACGGCACGGGCGGTTGTCGTCGATCGGGATGCCTTACTGGATGTAGTGGAAAACGATAAAATCCGCGGAGCCATATTGGACGTGTTTAATCATGAGCCGCCTGATGAAAAGGACTACCGCCTAATCAGGCACCCAAACGTGCTCGCCACGCCCCATATCGCCGGGGCTACGCATGAGGTAGAGGATCATCACGTGGCTATCATGAACCGGGTGTTGGGGGATTATTTTAAGCGAGATAAAAAAGATATTAAACAATTCGTTAACCGAAATGAATTAACGGTTACTTTGAAGGAAGGATCTTAGTTTGAAACCAATAGCTATTACTTTGTTACGAAGCCTGATGTTTGCGATGGCGTTGTGCCTAGCATGCGGTCAAATGGTAATCGGCCAGCCACCGATGGAAGTCTATGCACACCGGGGGTTCCGGGGGCTGCATCCGGAAAATACGATCCAAGCAATGAAGAAAGCGCTTCATTACGGAGCTGTCTTAGAGCTTGACCTGGCCATTAGCAAGGATAAAAATGTAATCGTGAGCCACGATGCGGTTATGAATACAAAAATCACTGAGAAAGCAGACGGAAGTTCGATGGTGAAAGTAGAGAAGCATGTGCTCTACCAAATGGACTACGCTGATATCCGGTCGTATGACGTGGGCAAGAGACCGAATCCTGATTTCCCCGAACAGGAACGGTATCCCGCATATATTCCGTTGTTGAGCGAGTTGGTCGACTCGGTGGAGCGGCATGCCGCAGCGCAAGGCCTGGAGGTACCGCGCTACTTTATAGAAACCAAGCTGAACCCGAAAAACGACGGGGTGAACCATCCGGGTCCGGAAGAATTTGTCCGCCTCATGATGCAGGTAGTCGATGCTAAAGGCATCCGCGAACGGATAGTCGTGCAGTCTTTTGATCCGCGCACACTGCAAATACTTCACCGGCAGTTTCCAGACGTGAAACTGGCTTTCCTTGCGAAGGCCGAAACGTCGTTGGAAAGCAACTTGGATTGGCTTGGCTTTACGCCAGATTTTTACTCCATCAATCCGGCTTACATCGATGCCGCGTTGGTGGCGGCGTGCGAGGAGGTCGGGACCGAACTCATTATCGGTAACTGCAACGACTATAACGAGATCAAAAGAATTTCAGCACTTGGCGTTGGCGTACACCGGGTGATTTCAGATTTTCCGATGAGCTCCCTAGCGGCTACTAAAGAAAAAACGCCTTAGTAACGGAATATGAATAACATGACACAACAGGCCTATTTAATTGTCGACATAGGCACGGGCAACGTCCGGGTAGCCATGGTCTCAACAAAAGGTGAATTACTGGCCCTCCAGCGTGACAATGTACGCTACCAAAAAGACGATGACTACCCGGACTCCATCGCGTTTGACCCCATTCAACTGTGGGAGCAAATCAAACATTTAGCGGAAGGGGTACTTGCCAGTGTGGGGGACGTTCATATATTGGCCATTACCGCGACCAGCCAGCGCGAAGGCGTGGTCGTGTTGGACGAAGCCGACCAACCGCTTATCGGCATGTCTAACCACGACAATCGTGGTCGGGAATGGGAATCGCTGATCGCAGATAAGGACCGCATGTATACGTTGACGGGCCGCTATCCGACGGCGCTGTTTTCGGCGCTGAAGCTGGTCGGACTACGTGAACGGAAACATGAACTATGGGGCCGAATAGCTTCGTTTACCAGCATCAGCGATTGGGTGCAGTTCCAATTTTCCGGCGTTCTTGGTTACGAACATTCCCAAGCATCAGAAACCTTGTTGTACGACGTGAATGCGAAAGCTTGGTCCACGGAACTCTGCACCGTCTTTAACTTGCCGATGTCATTGCTACCCCCATTGAAGTCTTCGGGCGAGGTATTGGGCAGCGTTCGGGCCGATATTGCGCAGGGATGGGGTATCGCCCCCGATGCGGTTGTGGTCGTTGGTGGCGCAGATACTCAGTTAGCGGTGCACAGCACAAAACCAGAGCGGGACGATGTCGTCATCGTATCCGGTACAACAACACCCATTGTAAAAATCGTTGATACCTATGTGACCGACGAACGACAACGTACGTGGACCGGGCGGCATATCGATGCAGACAGTTTCATGTTGGAGGCCAACGCTGGCGTTACCGGGCTGAATTACCAACGCCTAAAGGAAATTTTTTATCCCAATGAAGATTATGAGATCATCGAGCAGGAACTTGATGAGACATCGTATTCACTATGTGTGGCCTCACTGGGTTCGCTGGTGGCCGATGAGGATGCGCCCCTTACCAAGGGCGGATTCATCTTCAATGCCCCCGTTTCGCACCAACTGACCCGCGGGGGATTCGTGTTTGCCATTCTCTGGGACATCGCATGCAGCATCTACGAAAATTATAAGGCGCTGGATAAGGTTTCTCCGCATGGCCGAGATTACATATGGGCATGCGGTGGTGGCGTGCAAAGCCGGAAGCTACGCCAGTTCATCGCGAACCTCACGAATAAGAACGTCCGGATTTGTAATACATACAGACAATCATCGGTATTGGGCGGTGCATTCATCTGTGCAGGGGCAACTGGCCAGCAAGGTGCCACACCCGAGTTGCAGGATGAGGTAACTCCGCAAAACCGTGAGCAGTTTCTGGAATTGTATGCCGAGTGGAAGCGTGCTCGGCATACATTCAGCCAAATTAGCTAGGTATGCGACAGTGTTTTATAGGAATTGATGTGGGTACACAAGGAGTACGTGCGTCGATGGTCACGGAAACCGGTGAGGTCGTGGGGGAGGCGTCACGCCGATTTGTCCTTACCGAAGGGTCCCGGATGGAACAGTCGCCAGACGATTGGTGGGATAATACGATAAAGGTGATGGACGAACTCTATGCGCTATGGCAGGCACAGCCTGATGCCTACCACGTGGTCGCCATTGGCGTAGACTCAACCTCGGGTTCGGTTATACCGCTCGACCGGGCGAACCGCCCGTTGCATCCGGCAATCATGTATAGCGACCCGCGGTCAGTGGATGCGGGTCGTAAGGTCAAGGCACTTGCCGAGCGCCATGTAGCCGACGGTTACACCGGATTCAACGCATCAAGCGGCTTGTCCAAGATGGTGTGGTTTGTTGAAACCTATCCCGAAAAAGCATCAGAAATCCACCAATGGGTGCATGCCTCCGACTATATCACCGGTATGCTATGCGGCCGGTTTGACGTTACGGATTATACTAATGCGCTGAAATCGGGGTATGATGTGGCGAAGTTCCAATGGCCCGATTACCTAACTGCCGAGCTACCGCTGCAGCGCGCGTGGTTTCAGGAAGTAGTGCCTTCGGGAACACCCATCGGTGGTTTGCATGAGGCGCTGGCCGCGCGGTGGCGAATGCCCCAAGCGCAGGTGGTCGCCGGCATGACCGATGGCTGCGCATCACAAGTAGCGTCAGGTGCCGTGAAACCGGGCGAATGGAACACGACGATTGGAACGACGCTGGTCGTCAAAGGAGTGACCGAAAACGCCGTACATGATCCTAAGGGAAGGTTGTACAGCCATCGGCATCCTGATGGGTACTGGATGCCGGGTGGCGCCAGCAATACAGGGGCAGACTGGGTTACGACCGATTTCGGCACGGATTTACAGCCACTGAATGAAGCAGCGGCGGCGCTTATTCCAACAGGATTGCTGGCTTGGCCACTGAAGCAGACCGGTGAGCGGTTCCCGTTCATTGCGCCCCAAGCGAAAGGGTTTATGCCAATAAGCGCTTCACCGGCTAAATGTTTTGCCGCATGTATGGAAGGCGTGGCGTTCATCGAGCGAATGGCATACGAACTCATCGAGCAGCTTTCAGGTGAACACGTTGCAGCAGTTTATACTGCGGGCGGCGGGAGCAACAGCGACACATGGCTCCGTATCCGGGCCAACGTATTAGGACGCCCCATATACAAGTGCCGCGACGCGAATGGCGCAGTGGGAGCAGCAGTCGTCGCCGCATCGAAAATACGATTCACGTCGATAGCTGAAGCCGCACAGGCCATGACAGCTATTGAGCGGGAAGTTCTTCCCGAGCAGGTTATGGTAGACCGGTATGAGACCGCATATAGCCGTTTTGTGGCTGAATTGAAAAAGAAAGGATATTATTAATATGTTGCACGTATATCTGCTCCGCCACGGAGAAACGACGTATAATGCCGATGGCAACCGCTATTGTGGGCGTACTGACGCTAAGTTGACGGAAAATGGAATTGCCCAAGCGCAGCGGGTGGCAGACGCCCTGCAGGGTATAAAAATAGATGCGGTGTATGCCTCGCCCTTGGAACGGGCCTATCGGACGGCTGAAATCGCTTCTCGTGAGCGACTTCCCGTCGTCCGCGACCCGCGGCTCATTGAGCTGGACTTCGGTGCGTGGGAGGGAAAAACTAGGGCGGAATTTGTTGCCGAGAACCCCACGCTGTGGGAAGCCTGGAATAACGACCCCACTACGGCACCCGCGGGTGGCACTGGCGATACAGCCCTGCAGGTGGTACATCGGGTCGACGATTTCTTCGCGGAAATGCAACACCGCCACAACGGGCAGAACATCGTGGTGGTGGCCCATAATGGCGTGAACCGCCTGTACCTCGCGTATAAGCTGGGAATGCCCCTGCGCAATTACCGGTACCTTGTGCAGGAAAATTCCGCCGTCACCTTAATCCGCTTCGGCGGCGAGGAACCTTTCACTTTGTTGAAATTAAATGATTGATGGATATGAGCTTTCGTTATGTACTATCGGTTGCCTCGCTGCTCGGATTAGCAACAGGGGCGTGTGTCGATGATTTGACCAACCTTCATCGCTTGGATTTTAAGAACCCGGCGGAACTCCATCAGTTTTTTACCTATAAGGAAGGTGCGACAATTGTCAGCGGTCATCGCGGTACCGTAGAGCAAGGACTGCCAGAAAATAGTATTGCTGGAATGGAAGGGGTCTTGCGCCATACGCCCGCCTTTTTTGAAATCGATCCGCGGCTTACCAAAGATAGTGTGATCGTGCTGATGCATGACGCAACCCTTGACCGAACCACAAACGGAAGCGGTAAATTGGCGGACTATACGTGGGCCGAAGTACAACAGTTGCGCTTGAAAGACCGCGACGGAAATGTAACACCCTACGGGATTCCCACGCTGGATGAAGTGATCGAATGGGCACGGGGGAAAACGGTACTCAACCTCGATCAGAAAGATGTTCCTGTGGAACTTTCCGCCGACATCATCCGGAAGCACGATGCCTATTCGTTTGTGATGGTCACTGTGCATTCGCCCGAACAGGCTCGGTTCTACCTAGACAGGAACAGTGACCAGATGCTCTCCGCACACATCAAGACACCGGATGTATTTGAAGCCTACCGTGTAGCAGGTATTCCGTTTAACCGGATGATTGCGTATATCGGCCCAGATGTGAAGCCCGAGAACCAGGAGATGTATAAACTCCTGAATACGGAGGGTATCATGTGCATGATATCCGCGGCACCAACCTACGATAAACTGTCCGCTGGTGAGGCGCGCGCCGACGCGTATCGGGCTGTTTTTGCCGATGGTGCGTCGATCCTGGAGTCTGATTTGCCTATCGAGGTCGGGGAAGCTCTACGTGAATGACGTCGGCAACGCCCGGTTCTGCCATCACGACGATTATTACGCTTTTACCATGTTCCGCCTTGCGTAATTTGTTCGTTAATGGCAGATGAGCGAACGAAAAGTTTGCTTTATATCTATAAACTTTTCTAAGTTTGCTCCATGGAGCGGAAAACCTTTGCCGATTTCAAGTTCAATAAGCAGATACTGAATGCTGTGGAAGAGGCAGGCTATACAGAACCGACGCCGATTCAACAAAAAGCAATCCCCCCCATTCTGGCGGGCCAGGATGTCATGGGCATTGCTCAAACCGGCACAGGGAAGACAGCCGCGTTCGTGTTGCCGCTATTGATGAAACTAAAGTACGCGCAGGGCAATGACCCCAGGGCCCTTATCCTGTCGCCCACACGCGAGCTGGCCATGCAAATCGAAACGCACATCCAGCTTTTTGCCAAGTACACCGATTTACGAACCGTGGTGCTATACGGTGGGCTGGGGCCGAAGACGCAGATCGCCGAATTGGAAAAAGGAGCCGATATCGTGGTGGCTACCCCAGGGCGGTTTCTAGACCTGTACCTTGCTGGCCACATCATCACCAAATCGCTGAACGTGCTGGTGATGGACGAGGCCGACAAAATGATGGACATGGGGTTCATCAGCAAGCTGCACCGCATCCTGGAGGTAGTGCCTCGGAAGCGACAGAACCTACTTTTCTCGGCCACCATGAGCGAACTGGTACATAAGATAGCTGGAGATTTCCTTGCTTTTCCTACCATCGTGGAGGTGACCGAACAGGCTACACCTGCGCAGACGGTAACACAGACCTGTTACCGCGTGCCCAACCTGAAGACAAAAATCAATCTGCTGCAACACTTGCTTAAGGACGACGAAGCCGTAAGCCGTCTCATTATTTTCTGCAAAACCAAAGCGGTAGCCGACAACGTATTCCATTTTCTGGAGCGCAGGTATGGTAGGGAGCATGTACGCGTGATCCATGCCAACAAAGGACAGAACACACGCATAAATTCCATCAACGCGTTCAAAGAGGGAAACGTGCGGATGTTGGTCGCCACCGATGTGGCCGCCCGTGGGCTGGATGTTAGCAACGTGAGCCACGTCATCAATTTTGACGTGCCCATCGTTATTGAGGATTATGTGCATCGTATTGGCCGTACCGGCCGCGCAAACCAAACCGGTGATGCCATTACGTTCTGCAATCCCGCTGAGGAATATTACATCCATAAAATAGAGCAACTGATCCGCCAGCAAATACCGATATCTGCCATTCCCGAAGAGGTGTTTATCGAAAAGACAGGTTTCGAGGAACGTCAGGCAATCGCGCGTGAGATCGACGCCCAGAAGCGGAAGGAGAACCCCGAATTCCAAGGCGCTTTTCACGAGAAGAAGGCCGGCAACCAGCGTACGGCTAAACGCCAGCGAGACGAAAGAGGCAAGCGCAAACCCACGCAAAGCAAACGGCGGAGATGAAACGATTGCGGGTTACACCACTGAACATTGCGTCCGCGCTGGTATTGGCCGGATTGCTCTGGCAGGTGATGGACAACGCGATTGGGATGGGAAGAATTGGGTGGTTTTTGTTACTTTTGTTGGTCATGGTCGTCGCGGATCAGTTTTTCAGGTTCATGCTCGGCAGCCTCAAACGGGTATGGATTGCGGAGGGGGCATTTTTGATATTCGTGGTGTTGGCCGTATGGTTGTTGAGGTTATGGTAGTAGCTTATTGAGGAAGAAAATGAAGAAAGCAGAAATAAAACTGACAGTGACGCTGGACGAAAACAACGTACCGGATGATATCATGTGGGAATCGTCGGATGGCGAGAATAAAGAAGCCCTGCCTGCAAAGGCGCTGTTTCTGGCGTTGTGGGATCACCACTATAAAAATTCCATGCGCATCGATTTGTGGACAAAGGATATGCCGCTAGATGAGATGAAGCGCTTTTTTTACGAAACGTTGCAAACCCTTGGTGACACGTTTATCCGTGCTGCGGGGGAGGACCCCGTTGCGAAAGCGGTTATCGGTGACCTGCGGGATTATTGCGATCACTTCGCCGAAAAAATGGAAGTCCCCCAAAAGCAGGGTTGATGAATTGAAATGCAGATAGCAAACAGCAAACAGGAAAAAGGCAGAAAGCAATGAACTACTTTCTAGTAAAATCGGAGCCATTCAAATACAGCTGGCAACAATTCCTCGCAGACAAGCAGACATTTTGGGATGGCGTTCGCAATTACCAGGCCCGTAATAATTTGCAAGCGATGAAAAAGGGCGACCTCGTACTGTTTTATCACAGCAATGAGGGTAAGGAAGTGGTCGGGATAGCCAAAGTGGTAACCGAGGCGTATCAAGACCCCACCACAACGGACGAGCGCTGGGTGGTGGTAGACCTGGCCCCGATGGAAACCTTGAAAAAACCGGTTACGCTCGAAACCATTAAAGCAGATTCCTATCTTCAAGATGTAGCTTTGGTACGTCAGGGGCGGTTGTCGGTCATGCCGCTCAAGCGTGAGGAATTTGATCGCATCGTCGCATTGGGCAACGGAGATGCGGGAGATTAGGAGAAGGTAAACGGCCAGGCACTCATAAGAGCAAGGAAAAAAGAAATAAATCAATAATTATTCAAATGAAGAAATATGTAATATACGCCCCGGTCATCTGTCTGCTGATTGCGGGGACCATTTCGTGTAATAATGGAAGCTCCATGCAGAAACAAGAAGAAGAGATACACAACGCGGCCACGCAAGTTGTGCCCGAGGAGGCTAAGGGACTGATCGGGCGTTGGGACCTTACGGTAGACAAAGACGGCAAAGAAGTACCTTCATGGTTGGAAGTCAAATTGTCGGGTATGGACGTATTGGTAGGCGCGTTTGTTGCCGATGCCGGAAGTAGCCGACCGATATCTTATATCACGCTGCAAGACGGAAGGTTTTCGTTTCAGATTCCACCGCAATGGGAAGGCGGTGGCGGATTGTTTACCATTGAGGGCGAGCTGGCTGGGGACGGCCTAAAAGGCACAATCACGACCAATAAAGGTAACACGTTTAACTTTACGGGTGTTAAAGCACCTTACCTGGTTCGCACGGGCGACGTGCAATGGGGTGACCCCATTGAGCTCTTCAATGGCAAGGACTTAACCGGCTGGAAAACGTCAGGCGATAACAGTCAATGGGTGGTTGAAGATGGTATACTGATTAACAAAGAAACCGGTGCCAACTTGATTAGTGAGCAGCGGTTTGATGACTTCAAACTTATCGCTGAATTCCGGTACAAGGATGGGGCCAATTCCGGTATTTACTTGCGGGGACGGTACGAAGTGCAGATTGAAGACTCCCCGAAAGACAGGCATCCCGGCTCGCTGTATTTTGGCGGTGTATATGGCTTCCTGTCGCCAAGTGAAATGGCAACTTTGGGCCCGAATGAGTGGAATAAATACGAAATTACGCTACGTGGACGCATGATTACCGTGGTAGCCAACGGCAAGACCATCATCAACAACCAGGAAATCCCTGGCATCACAGGCGGTGCGCTTGACAGCCACGAAGGCGAGCCGGGTCCGATTTATATTCAAGGGGACCATACAGGCGTGGAGTTCCGGAAAATCACGGTGATACCGGCAAAGTAAAACCCTTCAAACATTTTCCGATTGGAATTGTTGGAAGGTTAAATATAAATCTTATGGCAAAGACAATCGGAATCATTCTGGTCATCGTAGGTGTAGTCATGCTGGTGTGGACCGGCTTTTCATTCACGAAGAAAGAAAAGGTAGTGGATATCGGAGCACTGGAAATCAACGCGGACAAAAAGGAAAGTGTGAATTGGCCGCCTTATGTCGGCGGGATCGTGTTGGTAGCCGGGGTGGTGTTGCTGCTGGTCCCTAAACGGAGATAGGGAGAAGATAGGGAAAGGACGGCGTGGTTAAAAGGCAGTCCTCATCCACCAGTTGGCGGATAAAGGACTGCCTGTCGTGTCGCTAGCGAACGAGGGTACGTCTGGAAATGGGGTGATCCAAAGCACCCGTTTGATTTCGTGTAGGAACCTATCAACCCATTTTCTTACATCTAAATGAAACATTAAATGAAGCGATTTTTGCTTAGGAGCGCGCTATTGCCCCCAAACAAACGAACACAACCAATTTACAATATACGCCTGCGGTATGTACGATAATTACCAAACATCCCTTGGGAATTCTTCCGAACAACTTCAGTCTTTCTTCGTAATTTCTTCTCCCTTTCTCCTGCCATATACTATGATTTCACTAAGGCATATCTAACCCGTATCTATCAAATCGGTAGCCACGGCATAGATGAATCATACATACGGGTTAGAATATGGCAGAACAATGGCAGGAAAAAGGCAGGAGTTATCCCTGTGATACCCGTATATATTTCGACAAAAAGGCCAAAAAACGGTACTTTACCGAAGAGTATACGGCAAAGCATCGGGAAAAGCACACATTCGAACAGGCAAAGGATAGGGCAGGGCCTGGGCTGGGATCATGCTGGAGACCGCTTCGGGTCGGCTTCGGAGGTAGGTTTGCATTCCATGTTGCCTTGTACTGCGCTTAGACTGGCGGCGCCAAACGGAGTCCGGCCGGAGCGCAATATAAATCCAGTCGAAGACCAGACGAAGCACCCGAGCCATTCCGAAGGTGACCCCGTAACAAGATGGAGCGCATGGCGTCCAATACCCGCTCGGGATTGGTTCGAATATACTCCGGTATTGGTCCGGTAGTTGTTCGCTTGTGCTTCGGCATTTTCCCGAAGCATTGTCGAAGGTTTCTCGAAGGGCAGTGGAACAATTGTCGAAGCGTTGTCGAAGCATTGTCGAAGGATTGTCGAACGAGTCTCGAACAGCAGTCGAACAGCAGTCGAACAGCAGTCGAACATCTGTCGACGAAATATTGAAGAATCATGTGTTTGTACCCATGCGATGGCTCCAGCCCGTAGCGGGCTGGGCCTCGCTTTGGGGATGATGCTTTTGTCGGTGCAAATGACTTGGTTCTTGGAAGCCCAAGGGCAAATGGAAGATGATAATGGGACAACCCTAACCGAGCACCACGAGTACCGGTTGCCCACCGTCACTACTGAAAAGCTCACGTCGCCCCATCTGCTGATTGCTTTTTCCAACCCCTTGACGACCGTTTCAAGTTTGCGTCGGCGACGAATGCTTAGGCTTTCACGACCTCTTTGAACAGGTTCTGGAGTTCTTTGGCATCTTTCGGCTTCAGCTTGCCGCCCAGTACGAGCCGGAGTTCCCGGCGTTGAAGCGCTTCATTGTAAAGTTTTTGTTCTTCTTCCGTTTCAGGGATCAGTCGCGGTACCGTTACTTTTTCGTTATGCTGATCGATGGCGACAAAGGTATAGAACGCTTCGTTCGACTTTACCCGCGTACCCGATGGGATATTCTCGGCCCATACCACCATGCGTACTTCCACGGATGTCGTAAAAGCGCGGGTCACCTGGGCTTCGATACTGATCACGTCGCCCAATTTGATGGGGTGTCTGAAAGATACGTTATCTACCGAAGCGGTAACGACAATGCGGTTGCAATGCTTTTGGGCGGAAATGGCCGCCGCAATGTCCATCCAATGGAGCAAGCGTCCACCCATGAGGTTGTTGAGCGTGTTGGTGTCATTCGGTAGCACCAATTCGTTCATGATGGTATGCGACTCGCGGGCAAATTTCTCATTCATATTTTTTCCGTTATCCGTGTGCTATTTTTTAAGGAGCTGCTGGTTTACCAATGCCAGCCCTTCTTCGAAGCTGTGGGGTGCGTACCCCAATACGTGGCGCGCTTTATCCAATACAAAACCCGTACGTGCTGGGCGGGGTGCCGACTGGCTTAAGGTAGCCGAGCTTACCTGCTGGATGAGTGACTTGTCGAGTTTCCAGAAGTCTGCCACTGCAGCCACCAGTTCGTGGATGGCGAACATATCTTTCCCGGAAATATGAAAAATACCTTCGGCCCCTCATATCGTGGCAAGGACGCAAGCTTGGGCCAAGTCCTCTGCAAGCGTGGGCATACGCCATTGGTCGTTGACCACGCTGAGCGGCTGCCCTTTTTCCAATGCGCCTTTTGCCCATAGCACAATATTGCTGCGGCTCATGTCGGCAACCACACCATATACCAATATGGTGCGTAAGATAGCCCACTTACAGTTCGACTCTTGGATAAGGTGTTCGGCATCGAGCTTACTTTGGCCATACAGACTTAGTGGATTGGGCTGGGCCTCTTCAGCATAAGGGCCCTCCTTCCCGTCAAAGATGAAATCGGTAGACAGGTGGACGAGGTGGATGCCGAACTCCTCGCATAGGGCAACCAGGGTTGCCACAGCATCGATATTCAGTTTCCGGCATCCTTCGGGGTCGTGCTCGCAGGCATCGACATTGGTCATGGCTGCCGTATTGATGATGGTTTGCGGGAGATGCTCGGCGACAACGGTCCGCAGGCGGTCGCTATCTTGGATATCGAGGTCGATATAGGTATAACCATCTTTGATTGGATGGCGGTTCCCGCCCCGAGAAGTAGCCACCAGGGTTATCCGGTCATCGGCAAGGGCTAAATCCGTCAATTTCTGACCAAGAAGGCCATTGCTACCTGTAACTAAGATTTTTCGTGTTAATTGGGTGGAGGCCATCAAATAAGCGTTTGAATGAAGTATGGGTTGCCTTTGCCGGGTAACCCGGCCAAAGATAAGGATACTTTTGGTTTATCACACAAAGGGTACAAGGGTGATTCGCATTAGCGCAGCGGACAGACAGCATAAATTGGATATGAAAGCAACTTTATCTAAGTTTGCAACAATTTAAGAAATGCGGGTATGGGTATTATTACCTTAACAACAGATTTAGGACATAAGGACTTTTACCAAGCTGCACTTAAGGGGAGCATTGTCAGTCAATTTCCGGCCGTGCGACTGATCGATATTTCGCACGATATTCCCCCTTTTGACATCCAATACGCGGCCTTCGTGCTGAAAAATGCCTATCCGTATTTCCCGCAGAAGACCGTTCACCTCATTGGGATCGATTCGGTATTCAACCAGGATACCCGGTATGTTGCCGTTTTACACAAAGGCCACTATTTCGTTGGCGCCGATAACGGTGTCTTTTCACTGATATTGGACGAGCCACCCGAAGAAGTCGTGGAGCTGAACATTATCCAAGACCTGAAATATCTGCATTTCCCACTGACCGATATCTTCGCCAAGGCGGCATGCATCCTCGCAAAAGGAGGGAAGCTTGCCGATGTTGGCGATCCCGTGGACCGGGTTGTCGACCGCACGTTGGTGCAGCCCGTCGTGGAGAAAGATAGCTTGCGGGGCAGTGTGGTTTTTATCGACTCCTTCGGTAATGTCATCAGTAATATCAGCAAAGAATTGTTCAATAAGGTACAGCGCAGTCGTAATTTTACCCTGTATTTCAGACGCAATGAAACTATTGACCAAATGAGTTGGCATTATAACGACGTGCCGGAAGGGGAAAAGCTTTGTCTGTTTGGTATCAGTGACCACCTGGAAATCGCTATCAATAAGGGGAATGCGAGTGGCCTGTTGGGGCTCAATAAAGGCGACATCATCCGCCTCGAGTTCGGGACGTAGGTTTATCTTTGGTCCGTTTTTTGACCGCCAATTTCCATGCGATTTTTCTATCTAGCCATCGTGGCCTGCTTATTTGGCCTACCCTATGCATCCGCCGTTGAGGCCCAAACACCTGCTTCCGATACCTCCGGTTATGAAACACAACGCCAAAAAGTGAATACGTTGCTGCAACGACGCAGTGCGCGCTTCGGCCAATTCGATGAAAGCCTTAAGAAGCGAACCGGGATTTTTGGTCTCAAGACCAAAAAGGATATGCAAGCATCAATTGATATCCTGAAGCAAATCGTGCTTACCGATAACGATATTTTCCGCGAAACCAAGATGCTCTTGGATTACAAAGACTTTGAAAAATCGCAAATTGCCCAGCAGGCTAACGAATTTGATGGACGCATCAATGGTTATATCAAGACCATCAGCAAACTTCAGCGTGAGCAAGAGCGCTTATCGGCGGAGGTCGATCGCCTTGAAAAAGCCAATCTGCGTAGCCAGGGAATGATGATCCTTTTCGGGTTGGCATTGGCTGGCGTCGGCATATTTCTGGCCATTCGGCGCCAAAAATTGACGAAAACATGATACCCCATAACATTATTGTCTATACTTTTGTCCCTATAATTTTTAATTATAGTACATGGCAAGACAACGGCTTAATAGTGGGAATGCGCCATCGGAGGACCTACCCAAACCGAAGCTGACAAAAACAACGCTTAAAAAGGCCGGCAAACTGCTGACTTACCTAAGACCCTACCGCGGTAAATTTATCGTGGGTATGGTATTCTTGTTTTTGTCAAGCCTTACCCCACTCACTTTCCCTGCCCTTTTGGGAGCCATGATCGACGCCGCCCAAGAAAAACAAAGTTACGCTTGGCTTCCGGCCAGTATCCTTACCATTGGGGCAATCTCATTTGCCATCTTGTTTATCCAGTCCGTGGTATCTTTTTTTCGTATCCGCCTGTTCGTGGAGGTTGCCGAAAAGTCAATAGCGGATATCAGGCGGGATTCTTACCATAACCTAATTACCCTACCCCTCGATTTTTTTTCCAATCGCCGGGTGGGCGAACTCAATAGCCGCTTGTCGGCGGATTTGTCGCAGATACAAGATACGATGACCACCACATTTGCCGAGTTCATCCGGCAGATTATCACGCTTATAGGTGGTATATGTTGGCTGCTTATCGTATCGGGTAAGTTGACGCTGCTCAATTTAAGCATACTGCCGATATTGGTGGCTGTAGCTGTCGTATTCGGCCGATTCATTCGCAAGCTGTCGCGTCAGGCACAAGATAAATTGGCCGAATCAAACACGGTGGTGCAGGAAACACTACAGGGTATCAGCAATGTCAAAGCCTTTGTTAACGAAGCTTACGAAGCGTCGCGTTATTCAAAAACACTAGACGCGGTTGTCAAAATCGCTGTAAAAGGTGCCACCTATCGCGGCATATTTGCTTCCTTTATCATTTTTTGCATTTTCGGCGCCGTCGTTGCCGTAATTTGGTATGGATCGGTATTGGTATCCGCAGGCGATATTTCCGTGGGCGACCTGACAACCTATATCCTTTACTCTTTATTTGTAGCCGGTTCCATGGGTAGCTTTCCCGAGTTGTATGCCAATATCCAGAAAGCCATTGGCGCAAGCGAGCGCGTGATGGAAATCCTCGATGAACAGCAGGAAGATAAAGATTTGCTACGTCCCGAAAAAAATATCGAAAATCCCATTGAGGGCACGATAGCATTCGAGGACGTCACGTTTGCCTATCCTTCTCGCCGCGAGATCACGGTGTTGAAAAATGTGTCGTTTGAAGCGCAAGCGGGGGAAAAACTCGCTATTGTGGGGCCCAGTGGGACGGGTAAGTCGACCATCGCTGCCTTGGTCCTGCAATTTTACAAGCCCGATAGTGGGCGCATCCTGTTCGACGGCCGTGCGGCAGACGACTATCCGCTTACCGATATCCGCAGTCAGGTGGCCATCGTGCCCCAAGACGTGTTGCTGTTTGGCGGCACCATCCGCGAGAATATAGCATACGGAAGGCTTGATGCCGATGCCGAGGAAATCATTACGGCTGCCAAGCGCGCCAATGCGCACGATTTCATCATGCATTTCCCAAAGGGATACGATACCATGGTGGGTGAGCGCGGTGTAAAGCTATCTGGCGGTCAACGCCAACGCATCGCCATCGCCCGTGCATTGCTCAAGGATCCGGCGATTCTCATCCTCGATGAGGCCACTTCCTCGCTCGATTCCGAATCGGAACGCCAAGTGCAGCAGGCCCTCGAAGAGTTGATGAAAGGACGTACGTCCATAATTATCGCCCACCGGTTATCCACGATCCGTGAGGCCGATCAGATTGTTGTGGTCGAAGCAGGGAAAGTGGTTGCTTCGGGTACGCACGATTCGTTGATGGACCAAGGGGAAGGCCTCTATCACCACCTTTATCAGCTGCAACTTTCCACGCGATAACAAGATATTGCAAATAAAAAGTAATTTATCTATGTTTGAATGCTGTATGACGCGTCAAGTCGGCTGCAGCGGATTAGGAAAGCGTATTAAGCAAATAGCTGACAGACAGATTTGAACGAATTAAATATCACGTTGGAGTATGTAAACCCCGCCATGCTGTGGGGTGCACAGAACGAGCACTTTGAAGTGTTTAAAAAGCAATTCCCGAAGTTGAAAATTGTGGCGCGGGGCAATGAAGTGAAAGTACTGGGCGACGAACAGGAAATCGCGTTGTTTAAGGCCCAATTCGATAAGGTGGTTTCCCATATTGAGCGGTACAATAACCTGACCTCGAATGATGTGGATTCGATTTTAGGTTCCCCAACAACGGTAACCGCGAGGGCCAAGAAGAATAGCGAAAAGGTCGTTGAGTCGAGTGGCGGGGGAGAACCTATTGTTTTCGGTCCCAACGGTATTGTCGTGAAAGCCCGTACAGCAAACCAGCGACGGATGGTGGAAAGTATTCTCCAAAACGATATCCTGTTTGCTATCGGTCCGGCTGGCACAGGGAAAACCTATACGGCAGTGGCGTTGGCAGTGCGGGCGTTGCGCAATAAAGAGGTGCGGCGAATCATCCTCACGAGACCAGCGGTTGAAGCAGGAGAGAACCTCGGATTCCTGCCGGGAGACCTGAAAGAAAAAGTGGATCCTTACCTGCGCCCGCTTTACGATGCGTTGGATGACATGATTCCGGCCGAAAAGCTGAAGACGTTTCTTGAAAACCGGACCATCGAGGTGGCGCCATTGGCGTTTATGCGCGGTCGTACGTTAGACAACTGTTTCGTCATCTTGGACGAAGCCCAGAACGCCACGGATATGCAGGTGAAAATGTTCCTCACGCGCATGGGGCCTACCGCGAAATTTATTGTTACCGGCGATGTCACGCAGATCGACTTGCCTAAAAAACAACAATCGGGCTTGCCTACGGCCTTGCGGTTGCTGGAGGGTATCGAAGGGATAGACATTATCCACCTCAGTGGCGGCGACGTGGTAAGGCACAAATTGGTTAAACGGATATTGGCTGCTTATGGTGATATTTGATGTGACGATTAATCATCAAATTTCAAATGGAAGAATCATGATAAATACCATAAAAGAAACGAATTTCGATTTTGACGGACAGCAGGCTTTTTATCGGGGTAAGGTGCGCGATGTGTATACGGTCGGGGAGGAATACCTGGTCATGGTGGCTACCGATCGGATCTCGGCTTTTGACGTGGTGCTGCCCCGGGCGATTCCGTGCAAAGGTCAGGTGCTCAATCAGATTGCGGCTAAGTTTTTGGAAGCGACCGAAGATATTATACCCAATTGGGTAATCAGTGTGCCCGACCCCTGCGTGACGATCGGTTACCAATGCCAGCCTTTCAAGATAGAGATGGTCATCCGGGGCTACCTTGTGGGCCACGCCTGGCGAGAATACCAGGCCGGCAAACGCGTGGTTTGTGGGGAACCACTGCCCGATGGGCTCCGCGAAAACGACCGCTTGCCGGAGCCGATTATCACACCTACCACCAAAGCGGCCGAAGGCCACGATGAAGATATTTCGAGGGCCGATATCTTGGCGCAGGGTATCGTATCCGCTGCCGACTACCAACAACTGGAAGCCTATACCAAAGCCCTGTATGCGCGTGGTTCGGAATTGGCCGGTGCGCGGGGATTGATTTTGGCTGACACGAAATATGAATTTGGTAAACGCAATGGTGAGATATACCTGATCGACGAAATCCATACGCCCGATTCGTCGCGCTATTTTTATGCCGACGGCTTTGAGCAACGGCAGCTGGCAGGCGAGCCCCAACGGCAGCTTTCTAAAGAATTTGTGCGGAAATGGTTGATCGAAAATGGTTTTCAGGGAAAAGAAGGCCAACAAGTGCCAGAAATGACAGATGAAATCGTATCTTCGATTTCTGAAAGGTATATCGAGCTCTTTGAACACATCACTGGCGAGGGGTTTATCTACCCTGAAAATGGGGATTCGTTGAACCGGATAGCGAAAAATACAAAAGCCGCGCTTCGGGAACTATCTGCAAAGACTCCGTCTGACAACTGAAAAAGGGAATAAAAACAGATGAAATTTACTATTGACAAACACGAAAAATACGTCATCGTCCAACCTCATGTGGAAGTATTGGATGGTGAATCGGCACCCAAGATAAAGGCCGAGTTTGTACTGCGGAACTCAGGTGGGCAAAGCAATATCGTACTTGATTTATCGCATGTGAAAGATGCTGATTCATCTGGATTGCGTACGGGTCTTTTGGCGCATCGTATGTGCAAAACGGCAGGCGGCGTGTTTATTTTGGCGTGCGCAAACCAGCGCATCAAAAACCTGATTTCTGTATGCAAGCTGGACGGCGTGTTTACCATCGCGCCGAATACGGCAGAGGCCGAGGATTTGATATTTTCGAAGGAACTTGAACGGGACCTGCGGGGTGCCGCAGAAGAGGGATGAGGTTTGATGTACTGATATTAGGAAGTAGTTCTGCAACGCCAATTTATGGTCGACACCCTACCGCACAGCTCATCAACGTTAACGAACAGCTTTATCTGGTGGACTGTGGCGAAGGCACGCAAGTGCAGTTGATCAAATATGGTGTCAAGAGCAACCGTATTAAACATATCTTCATCAGCCATTTACATGGCGACCACTACTTGGGCTTAATTGGGTTGATTTCGTCCATGCATCTCGTGGGACGCAAGGATGAACTACATATATATGGGCCGCCCGGTTTGAAGGAAATCATCGACCTGCATTTTTTGTATTCGCAGACCGAGCTACGGTATACGTTGAATATACACACCACACAGGATGAATCGGAAGGCATGATATTCGAAAACGATAATCTGCGGGTGAGTACGTTTCCGCTGAACCACCGGATTGCCTGCACGGGATTCCGCTTCGATGAAAAGAAACGCTTGCCGGCAATTGACCGAGATAAGGTTGCGGCATTGGGCATACCTACCGATTACCTGCCATTGATAAAACGGGGACAGGATTATACCGCGCCGGACGGAAGGGTATACCGGTGGCAGGAATTGACCATTGCGCCGGATCCACCACGGAGTTACGCGTATTGCTCCGATACGGTACGAACGCCGGGTTACCTGCCCTATATTCAGCAGGTCGACCTGCTGTACCACGAAGCGACATTTCTGCACGAAATGCTCGAGAGGGCCGTGGCCACTTACCACACCACGGCATTGCAGGCTGGGGAGATCGCTGCCGATGTGGGTGCAAAAAAGTTACTCATTGGGCACTATTCAGCACGATATAAGGATTTGAAACCACTGTTGCACGAAAGTAAATCGGTATTCCAGGCCACGCAGTTGGCATTGGAGGGGAATTGGTATCCTATTTAATTTAATGATGACAACAACATTTGATCTGAACAAACTATTACGTGATAATATACGGCAGCTCACGCCTTATTCATCGGCACGCGATGAATTTAAAGGGGAGGCGTCCGTATTGCTGGATGCCAACGAAAATGCATTCGGATCGCCGCTCGATCGCCGTTTCAACCGCTACCCCGATCCCCTGCAGCACCAATTGAAGTTGAAATTGAGCGCCATCAAGGGGGTGCCTGCCCGCAATATGTTTCTGGGTAACGGTAGCGACGAAGCAATCGATATCCTGTTTCGTGCATTCTGCCGCCCAGGCGTCGATAACGTCATCTTGGTGCCACCAACCTACGGCATGTATGAGGTGTCGGCCAACATCAACGATGTAGCCACCAAACGGGTAAACCTAACTGCTGATTTCCAGCTCAACCTCGAAGGTATTGCCGAGGCCATCGATCCGAATACCCGGATTATTTTCCTGTGTTCGCCGAATAACCCCACGGGCAATTCGCTGCACCGGGAAGATGTGGAAACGGTATTGGCTAACTTTGATGGATTGGTGGTTATCGACGAAGCTTATATCAATTATTCGCGGCAGAAAACATTTATACAGGAGTTGACGGAATACAGCAACCTGGTGGTGTTGCAGACCCTCTCGAAAGCATGGGGATTGGCCGCACTACGACTGGGCATGGCCTTTGCCAGCGAGGAAATCATTGAGGTGTTCAATAAGATAAAGCCGCCATACAATATTAACCAAGCCACACAGGAACTGGCCTTGGTGGCATTAGACGGCGTCGCCCAGGTGAACGAATGGATAAAAACCACTGTTGCCGAGCGCGAAAAGCTTACTGAAAGCTTGCAGGCGTTCGAGTTCGTAATGCATGTGTACCCTTCGGATGCAAATTTCTTACTGGTAAAGACCACTGATCCACGGTCGTTGTACGAATACCTGGTCGGTGAAAGCATCATTGTACGCGATCGATCTAAAGTGGAATTATGTGCGGGCTGCCTACGGCTTACGGTAGGTACGCCCGAGGAGAATACTGCGCTGCTGGCAGCCTTGGGGAGGTTCCGTAGTTCAGGCTAGCCGAGTGGCAAGAATTTTGGCGATAACAACTAAAAATGTCAAACACGATTAAACGTTTATTATTTATAGATCGAGACGGTACACTGATTACCGAGCCGGAAGATGAGCAAATCGACTCCTTCGCGAAGTTGAAATTCTATCCCGGAGCACTACAATACTTACCGCGGATTGCGCGGGAGCTCGATTTCGAATTAATTCTGGTATCAAACCAAGACGGCCTGGGTACCGCTTCGCATCCTGAAGAGAACTTCTGGCCGGTGCATCGCTTTATCGTCGACACCTTCGCTGGCGAGGGGGTAACTTTTGCTGCCGAACACATCGACCGCACATTTCCGTTCGAAAATGCACCCACACGCAAACCGGGGACCGCATTGCTGACTACTTATTTTGATACATCGGCATATGATCTGGCCCATTCCTTCGTCATCGGTGACCGTATCAACGACGTTAAATTGGCGCAGAATCTTGGAGCCAAAGCCATTTGGCTTCGCAACAACGATTCCTTGGGCGCATCGGAGGCCCACGAGATCGATGAATCTGTAGTGGCCTTGGAAACCTCCGACTGGCAGGCAATCTACGAGTTTTTAAAGCTGAGTGAGCGCATGGGCGAACATCACAGGAAAACCAACGAGACCGATATTTTCATCAAGATGAATTTGGACGGACGCGGCAAATCAGACATTGCTACAGGGCTGCCCTTTTTTGACCATATGCTCGACCAACTTGCCCGACATGGCAATATCGACCTAACCATACAAGCTAAAGGCGATCTGCATATCGATGAGCATCACACCATAGAAGATACAGGCATCGCACTAGGAGAGCTTATGGCCAAAACGCTGGGTGATAAACGGGGTATCGAAAGGTATGCCTTTACGCTTCCAATGGACGACTGCCTTGCGCAAGTGGCCATTGATTTTGGCGGGCGTAGCTGGATTGTGTGGGACGCCGAGTTCAAACGAGAGAAAATAGGTGACATGCCTACTGAAATGTTTTTCCATTTCTTTAAATCCTTTTCGGATGCCGCAAGATGCAACCTGAATGTAAAGGCGGAGGGTGAAAACGAGCACCATAAAATTGAAGCGATTTTCAAAGCATTTGCGAAATCGGTAAAAAAGGCGGTGCGGCGCGATGCCGAACACATGGAGTTGCCGAGTACCAAGGGTGTTTTGTAGAGCATAGAATATAAAAAGCAATTAAACAGGACGCAAGGAGCAAGAACAAAAGAATAATGACAGGGATTATCAATTACGGTGCAGGCAATATCTTTTCGCTGAAGGCAGCGCTAGACCGATTGGATATCCCCTATGGGATGGTCGATCAGGTCGATGAACTGGATCGCTACGACCGGATCATCATTCCCGGGGTAGGGCATGCCGGTGCGGCCATGCGCAAACTGGAGGCTTCAGGCTTAGCGAAATATGTCGGTCAACTTACAAAGCCCGTGTTGGGTATATGTGTGGGCATGCAGTTACTTACCCAATACTCCGAAGAAGGCGATAGTTCGCTGTTGGATGTGGTGCCGCTGAAAACGTTACATTTCGAAAACCGCATTTCGGGGAAAGTACCCCATATGGGCTGGAACAGGGTGTTCCCCGAAAACGATTGCCCATTATTCGACAATGTCGGAAAAGATGCGTATTTTTATTTTGTACACGCTTATTTTATTGAATATAATGCTACTTTTACCGCCGCTTATACCCAATATGGGCTAACGTTTTCTGCCGCACTGCAGGATCGGAATTTCTTCGGTGTGCAATTCCACCCCGAGAAGTCAGGTGAAGCGGGCGAGCGGTTATTGTTGAATTTTTCAAGATTATAGTAGATCAACCTCCAAATAGAATTATGTATATCATTCCGGCAATCGATGTCCTAGACCAGAAAGTGGTTCGCCTGCGCGAGGGCAATTACGATGACGCGACCTTCTATGAGGTAGGCCTCGAAGAAATGATT
>CAZTJY010000022.1:0-36390 GCA_964613725.1 uncultured Parapedobacter sp.
AGCGAAAGATAGCCCGCAAGGCGCAGCTACCGCACAGGTGAGCATGATCTGGTTGATTTTGGCTTACTTTTTTCATACGTCGGGTGAGCTTTGCGTATCGCCGGTGGGGCTTTCCTATATGAGTAAACTGTCGCCTAAAAAGTTTGTCGGTCTGATTTTCGGTGTGTGGTTTGCCTGTAGTGCTGTTGCCAATTTCTTGGCGGGTATGTCGGGTAGTCTAATCGACCGCATCAGCGAAGCGTACTCCATCTCGACGTTTTTCCTGATTTTTGCTGTCATACCCGCCATCGCTGGATTGCTGCTGATTCTGTTCTCGCCATTGTTGAGGCGGATGATGCACGGTATCCATTAGCCGCTATAAAATCAAAGGTGTACCGTTACGGCGAACAACCGCTGTAACGGTATTTTTGTGTTCGATTTTTACTTATAATCCTTACCTTTACGTACAAATTTGGATTGGTAGTGTCAGATAGCATCGTCATCATCCCTACATACAATGAAAAGGAAAACATTGAAAAGATTATCCGTAAAGTGTACACACTCCCGGAAAGCTTTCATGTGTTGGTTGTTGATGATGGATCTCCCGATGGCACCGGTGCAATTGTAAAACGCTTACAAGGTGAGTTTGCCAATCGGTTGTTTTTGGAGGAAAGAAAGGGGAAGTCGGGACTTGGTACGGCCTATATCCATGGATTCAAATGGTGCATAGCACGCTCCTATGAGTACATCTTTGAAATGGACGCCGATTTCTCACACAATCCCGAAGATCTTTCGCGGCTCCGTGACGCATGCGTAACGGGTGCAGATATGGCCATCGGTTCCCGCTATATTAAGGGAGTCAATGTGGTTAATTGGCCGATGAGCCGGGTGTTGATGTCGTATTTCGCTTCCGGATATGTGCGTTGGATTACCGGTATCTCCATACGCGATGCCACAGCAGGTTTCGTGTGCTATAAGCGTGAAGTGCTGGAGACGATTCCACTGGATCGCATCCGGTTTGTTGGGTACGCTTTCCAGATTGAAATGAAATTCACTGCGATTAAATATGGGTTTAACGTGGTGGAGATACCTATCATCTTTACAGACCGTACAGAAGGCATTTCCAAAATGAGTACCCGGATATTCCGGGAAGCTTTCTTTGGTGTCATCCAGATGAAAGTGAGTAGTTGGTTTAGAAAGTATAATAGGTGATTAGTTGATAATTGATCGTTGATAATTTCTATCGACCCATGTATAACATCTGTTGTCATATGTCTGTTGTCTAGTGTCCGCCATCTAACGGCTAAGCAAAAATGAACGAATATTTGGATCCTAATGCCGATAAACTGTCCAACGTAGAGCGCGAATTGGAGAAAGTGCTGCGTCCGCAAGCGTTTGGAGATTTCACGGGCCAGAAAAAGATTTTGGAAAACCTCAGTGTTTTCGTGCAGGCGGCCAAACTGCGCGGCGATGCGTTGGATCATGTATTGCTGCACGGTCCGCCAGGCCTTGGCAAAACCACCCTGTCGCATATCATTGCCAATGAGATGGGCTCAGGCATCAAAGTGACGTCAGGGCCGGTACTGGATAAGCCGGGCGATCTGGCAGGGTTGCTCACCAACCTCGATGAGGGCGATGTGCTGTTTATCGATGAGATACACCGCCTTAGCCCGGTGGTAGAGGAGTACCTGTACTCAGCAATGGAAGATTTCCGAATCGACATCATGCTCGAGACCGGACCCAATGCCCGCTCGGTGCAAATTACGTTGAACCCGTTTACACTCGTTGGGGCGACCACCCGTTCAGGACTGTTAACCGCGCCCCTGCGCGCACGTTTCGGTATCAATGCGCGGTTGGAATACTACGACGCCAAACTGCTCACCACTATCGTGCTTCGGTCTGCAAGTATTCTCCGGACCCCTATCACCGATGAAGGTGCTTATGAGATTGCCCGGAGGAGCCGCGGAACACCCCGTATTGCCAATGCCCTGCTGCGGCGCACGCGCGATTTCGCCCAAATCAAAGGCGACGGAAAAATCGATACCCCGATTGCGCAATATGCACTCAATGCACTGAATGTGGATGAACACGGCCTCGATGAAATGGATAACCGCATCCTCCTCACCATCATAGATAAATTCAAAGGCGGCCCGGTTGGTGTCAAGACCATTGCAACAGCCGTAGGGGAGGAGGAAGGAACCATTGAGGAAGTCTATGAACCTTTCCTTATTCAAGAAGGCTATTTAATGCGGACATCTCGCGGAAGGGAGTGTACGGAGTTGGCGTATAAACATTTGGGTAAAACAAATTATCCCAAGGGCAATACGCTTTTTTGATTTTTTTGATGAAAATGGTATAAGTATTGATGGAAATGGGAATTATGAGAAGAATCTTGCTGTTCGCCCTGCTATGTTTTGCCGTTCCTTATGTTGGTTATTCCCAATTCGGCAATGAATCGCCCATTCCTTATTTTCGATATTCAGTTTCGGCTGGGTTGGGTGCGAACCAGCTTTATGGTGATTTGGATAAGCGGCAAATCGGTGGAGGCGTGTACCTCCGGGGGAATTATTTCCTTAACCACGGGGTCAGCATCGGACTGGAATTCCAGGAAGGTTTACTGCGTGGGAAAGATAGCTTTGCAACCGATGGCGAAACCAGGAAGGCGGTGAATCTATACCATGCGGCTATCCTTGGGTTCCGTTTCCAACCGATTAAATTTCTGCAAGATGATCACTTACGTCGAATCGAATACCGAGAGTCTGCGATGAGGCGCACATTGAATAGCGTGTATATCGGTACAGGTATCGGTGTGCTGCACAGCTTGCAATGGGATAAGCGACGTGTTGAGGGAGGTGTGCCGTCAACGGATCCGATTACGGGAGAGCCTATAACAGTAATCAATATTCTGCCCGCCCACCGGGGAAGAAATCATGGTTTCAGTTATTTCATCAGTACGGATGTGGGGTTTGAAATCCCCTTACACAGCCTGAAGCCGGATCTGTTAGATTCCTATGTATGGAACTTGGTCGTGAATGGCCAGTTCAATTTTGCGCTTGATGACGAGCTCGATGGTTACAGTGGGGATTACGCTGGTAACGAGCATCAGGATAGCTTTGCGATGCTGTCCCTGGGGGTCAATCTCCGGTTTTAATCTTTGCCAGTTTTTCCAGAATCTTCTTCCCCCGACTCTGTATGGCCGGCGACCCATCTCGGAGCAGAAACTCAATTTGCTGCATCAGTTCGTCTTTAATCCATCCAAACTCGCTGCTCATATGAAACAGTACATCCATGCAATTGGCTTGCACAGCCACAGGTGTCTGCGTGTCGATAAACCAGCTAAATACTGTTTCGACCAATTGTTCACGATCAGCTGATTGAAGCGCATGGCGGTATTCATGATTCGCCTTTGGATGGGTAAGCCGCCGGAGGATATTGGTGAAATGCCGCTGGCAGCTTCGATTGCGTTGGCTCGCCAATCGGTCAAGGAAAAGGTAACAGACCGGCATGAAGCGATCGGGATGATGTGCCGCGATGTATTCTAGCAACCAGGCGGCCCGGAACGCCAGTTGCGGGGACGCGGTGTCATAGCATAATTCGTGCAGTTCGGTCACCGGAACCTGCGGGTCATTGCCAAGCATGCTCAGCCCCGGGTTTCTGGTCTGATTTGCTTTGCTAGCCAGCAAGCCGTTAACCAAGGTTTGCGTATCCATAGCGCTTTAGGTTACTAATAAGACGTTTGCATTGTTTTTTCTGGCCAAAAATATACCAATATTAGCTGTGGAACGATAAGTGAACCAAAAACGGGTGACCGTTTTGGCCACCCGTAGAATCATTAATCCTATAATCGGGTTAAATGTACCGATTGACGATATTTTCAAACAACTCCTGTTTGCCGCTGATGGTTTCAGGTTCGCCCGAGGCTGCAGCGATGTCACGCAAATCGGTCAGCGAGAGGTTACCTGTTTCGAAATCTTTCCCCTTGCCGTTATCAAACGACGCATAGCGTTCCGCACGGAGTTTCTTGAAATCAGACTTGGTCAGGATGTTATCGGCCGCAACGAGTGCACGGGCAAACGTATCCGCACCGCCGATATGCGCATAAAAGAGATCTGCGCGGTCTGTGGAGTTACGCCGAACCTTCGCATCGAAATTGATGCCGCCGCCCGCAAAACCACCGGCTTCGAGAATGATAAGCATGCATTCCGCCAGTTCGTTAATGTTGTTCGGGAACTGGTCGGTATCCCACCCGTTTTGGTAGTCGCCGCGGTTGGCGTCTATCGAACCGAGCAAACCCGCGTCGGCCGCTACCTGTAATTCATGTTGGAAGGTATGCCCAGCCAATGTAGCGTGGTTCACTTCCAGGTTGAGTTTGAAATCATCCAAAAGGTCGTATTGCCGGAGGAAACTGATTACCGTTGCGGCATCATAATCGTACTGGTGCTTGGTTGGTTCGCAAGGCTTGGGTTCAATGAAAAACGTGCCTTTGAAACCCTGCTTGCGCGCGTAATCCCGGGCGGTATGCAACATCCGTGCAAGATGCTCCTGTTCGCGCTTCATGTCGGTATTCAGCAGAGACATATATCCCTCACGGCCACCCCAGAACACATAGTTCTCCCCGCCTAATGCAATGGTGGCGTCCAATGCGGCTTTGATCTGAGCTCCCGCATGGGCTACGACAGCAAAATCCGGGTTAGTGGCCGCACCATTCATATACCGTTTGTGCGAGAATAGGTTAGCCGTGCCCCATAGCAGCTTTACGCCACTGGCAGCCTGCTTTTCCTTAGCGTATGCTACTAGCGCAGCAAGCCGCTTTTCATTTTCGGCCACGTTGTCCCCATAATCCACTACGTCCACATCGTGGAAGCAATAATAAGGCATGCCTATTTTTGTGAAAAACTCAAACGCTGCATCCATTTTGTCTTTGGCACGTTGGATGACATCGCTGTCTTTATCCCAGGGGAAAAACAACGTCGGTCCGCCAAATGGATCGCTGCCGTTTCCATTGAAGGAGTGCCAGTAGGCAACCGCAAACCGCAGGTGTTCTTCCATGGTTTTGCCTGCTATCACCCTGCCTGCATCATACCAGCGGTACGCCAGTGGATTGTCTGATTCAGGCCCTTCATAGGCGATTTTTCCGATTCCTTTAAAATACTCGTTTTCGCCGATTAGTACGTTTGACATATTTTTATATCGTTTATTTGTTTAACTGTTTACTGATTCATTTCGCTCGACAATTGGTTGTCGAGGAGTTGTTTCCATTCCTGGTACAGCGCTTCGTAGTTGCCGGGTGCTTGAGGTTCCACGGTTCTCAATAACTCCTGCTTGCTGAAAGCCTCAGCGGGAGAAGCAAAAATGCCCGAGCCGATACCCGCGCCTAAAGCGGCGCCAACGCTGCCGTCGCTGTTGTACAGCTCCACGGGTACGCCGGTTACTTCCACGAAAATTTCGGTAAAAAGTTCGCTAAGGAACATATTCGCCAGACCTGCACGGATGACATCGGGATGTATGCCATTTCCGCGGAGGATATCCAGCCCGTAACGAAATGCATACGCAATACCCTCTTGCGATGCACGGAATACTTGGGAGCGGCCATGTGCATTGAAATCGAGGTCGACAAAGCGCGCACCCAAAATTTTATTGTGCAGAAAGCGTTCTGCCCCGTTTCCGAATGGGAAGATTTTAAGTCCGTTGCTGCCCGGTGCCACAGCCTTTCCGAGGGCGTTCATTTGTGCGTAGTCAAGACCGTGCCCGAAATGGTCCTTTGCCCAACGGTTCAATATGCCGGTGCCGTTAATACACAGTAACACGCCTGTGCGTGGCGACTTTGGCGTATAATTAACATGGGCAAACGTATTGACGCGCGATGCGTGATCATATACCAACTGATCACTTACTGCATAAATGACTCCCGACGTACCTGCTGTCGCAGCCACTTCGCCGGGCTCCAGTACGTTCAATGACAGTGCATTATTGGGCTGGTCACCCGCTTTATATGAAACCGGGATACCCGGGGTAAGGCCGAGCTGTGCGGCGACATCTCTCCGTAGCGTACCATGTTCACCAAACAATGGTCGGATTTCTGGGAATACGGCCTCATCAAATCCGAAATGGGCGAGGACTTCCGTGGAAATCCTATTGTTTTTAAAATCCCAGAATATCCCTTCCGAAAGCGCTGAAATGCTCGTTGTTGCCACTCCCGTAAGTTTCATCGCGATGTAATCGCCGGGCAACATGATGTGATGTGCCTTGGCATACACATCCGGCTCGTTAGCCTTCACCCACGCCCATTTCGACGCCGTGAAATTACCGGGTGAGTTGAGGAGGTGCGCTAGCGCGAAGGGCTCACCCATATCGGCAAATGCCGACTCCCCGATTTCCACCGCCCGGCTATCGCACCAGATAATTGAATTGCGGAGTGCGTTACCTTCTTTGTCTACCACAACGAGGCCATGCATCTGGTAGGCAATGCCAATGGCACCGATATCGCGTACTTTGAACGTCGCATCCGTGGTGAGTTTCTGGATGGCAGCCACCACCTGTTCCCACCACATATCCGGTGCCTGCTCGGCCCAGCCCGGTACAACAGAAAGAATGTTGTTTTCGTGATCCTCCGGAAAACGGACGGAGGCCACGCACGCCTGTGTGTCGGCATCCACCACAGACACTTTAATGGAAGAAGTACCGATATCGACACCTAATAGTAACATGATTGGATATGGATAAGTTTCATGAACAATGCTAACGTTGGCATAAAGGTAGAGATTACTTTTTGTTTTCCAAAATGTATCTTTATTTTTGTTGGTAACCCCAGATGGTTTTTTCCGCTGGTGCGGCTCATGCTTTAATCGATATCCATTGAAAAAAATCACCATTTTAGACATCGCTAAGGAACTTAATATCACTTTTTCTACCGTCGCGCGTGCGCTCAATGATCACCCGGCCATCAGTACAACAACGAAAAAGGCCGTCCGGGAGACCGCCGACCGGCTTGGTTACCGGCCCAATAAAGTGGCATCTTCGCTACGTTCGGGTAAAACAAAGATCATTGGTGTATTGGTGCCCCGTTTGGACGTTAGTTTCTTTAGCTCGGTGGTGCATGGCATAGAAGGGGTAGTGAACGAAAGTGGCTACACCATATTGCTATACCAATCGCAGGAGTCCATCAAGCAGGAAAGTCGTGGGATTGATACATTCCTTCGTTCCCGTGTGGATGGTATCATTGCCTCCATTTCACTCGAGACGGAAGATAATGGCGGGTTTATGGAAATCAAAGAGCGTAATATCCCCTTGGCCTTTTTCGACCGTGTGCCAGTCGGCCTCGACGTGCCATCTGTGACCATAGATGACTATCGGGGCGGTTTCATGGCCACCGAACACCTTATCCGCGCAGGATACCGCCGCATTGTCCATATCAACCAATACCGAAACATCAATATTTTCAACGAGCGTCTCCGTGGCTATCTTGGTGCGTTGGAACAGTATGGCTTACCGGTCGACGAGGAATTGATTATCAAGGGCGACTTTTCTCTCGAATTCGGGCGGCGGTGTGTGCGAGAGTTATTGGATAAGCGAATTGACTTTGACGCGATATTTACGTTGGAGGATTTCACGGCAATGGGCGTGGTGCAAGAACTGAAAGCCGCAGGTAAGTGCATTCCTGAAGATGTTGGCGTGGTTGGATTCGCGAACGAAGCGTTTACAAGCTTGGTCAGCCCCACGATCTCCACGGTAGATCAGCGCACAGTCGACATGGGAGAAGAAGTCGCTCGCCTTTTCCTGAGATTACTCAAAAAGGGTGATTATTACAAACACAGGCCCGAAAAAATCATCTTAGCACCTAAACTGCTGGTTCGAGAGAGTTCGAAGCGGGAGCAATAAGAAAGCGTAAGATGGTACGCCAACAAAAATTTATATATTGGAGCCCAATTTGCAGATGCTGAAACAATATTAAATGACCATCATGACAGAGAGCACTTCGCGTGAGGAAAGGGTTTCCTCACGCCGTAAATTTCTAAGAACCGCTGGTACAATGGCCGCAATCCTTCCATTTGCACCTCAATTCAGTTTTGCCAGCGAGCCTTTCCCTACGAGGAAAAAGATACTTAAAATCGGCTTAATCGGATGCGGTGGCCGCGGTACTGGTGCAGCCGCCCAGGCATTGCGAGCCGACCCTGATGTGGAGTTAGTGGCTATGGGCGATATTTTTGCCGACCAGTTGGCTACGGCATACAACGCGTTGATGAAGATCGAACCGTCAAAAATTAAGGTAAAAGATAGGCACAAGTATGTAGGGTTCGATGCCTACCAAAAGGTGATCAATGCCGGAGTAGACGTCGTCTTGTTAGCCACACCCCCAGTGTTTAGGCCATTGCACCTTGAGGCCGCTGTGGATGCCGATAAGCACATCTTCTGCGAGAAGCCTGTTGCGATCGACCCACCGGGCGTCCGCCGTGTATTGGAAGCCGTCCGCAAGTCGAAAGCGAAGAACATTGCTGTCATGTCCGGCTTTTGTTTCCGCTATGCCAACCCCAATCGTGCGGTTTTCGGGCGCATGCGCAGTGGCGCAATCGGTGATGTGGTATCGTTGTCATCGTTCAGGTATGGAGGCGACCTCAGTTTGAAGCCCCGCCAAGCGGGCTGGTCGGACTTCGAGTTCCAAATACGCAATTGGTTTTATTACAATTGGATGTCGGGCGATCTCGTTATCGAGCAAGCGGTGCATAGCTTGGATATGATGTCGTGGGTAATGGGTGATATCGCGCCCCAGAAAGCAATCGGTAGTGGCGGCCGGCAAGTGCGGGTGGAAAAGGAAAAAGGTAATGTTTTCGACCATTTTGCCGTAGAGCTGACGTATCCCGGAGATGTGAAAGGTTTCCATTTTGCGCGGCAACAGACTGGAGTGGCCAACCGCAATAGCGTCGATGTGGTGGGAACAAACGGCAAAATGGCTGTCGAAATAGGTAGCCGTTACGAAATCTTGGGGCCCAATGCCTGGAAATATGATGGCCCCAATAATAACATGTACCAAACGGAGCACGATGAGCTGTTTGCATCCATCCGCTCCGGCACACCCATCAATGATGGCGACTGGATGACAAATAGTACGATGGTGGGAGTGTTGGCCACGTTGGCTGCCTATAGCGGTGCGGAGGTAACCTGGGAGAAAGCATTGAACTCGGACGTACGATTCGGCCCCAGCCCCGAAGAATTTTATATGGGAATGGGACCCCAAGACATTCCGGTGGCAATGCCAGGTACAGGTTGGATTATCTAACGTGAATCGAAATGTGATGCATCATGCCGAAGTTCACCCATTGACAATATTTTAATCGATTCTTAATTGTCGTGTAACAAGCGACGGATACCTTTGCATCAGTAAGAAACAAAGTAGTGTTCATTTTGTCAGGTTTGGTTAAATGGGAAAGCCTCGCTGCGGAGCGGGGCTTTTTTATGAAAAATAGCTGTAGTTCCACGAAAGCTGTTATCTTTGGGTGAACCAAATTGTAGAATCATGGAAATTAAAACTTCAACAAAGTTCGTAGCCGAACTCATTGGTACCTTTGGTCTTGTGCTTTTCGGTTGCGGGGCAGCCGCAGTTGCAGGTGTAGACACACTCGCCGGCCTTTCCGGCTTGGGATTATTGGGTATCGCGCTGGCCTTTGGCCTATCGGTGGTTGTGTTTGCCTACGCTATCGGGGGCATTACGGGTTGCCACATCAATCCGGCCATTACCATTGCCATGCTGGTCAACGGAAAGATTTCCGTAGGCGATGCCATCGCCTACATTGTAGCCCAGTTTTTCGGCGCACTGTTGGGCGCATTTGTGTTGCAGCAGGTACTCAGCGGCCAACTCGCCGGGTTCACGCCGGGCGAATGGGCATACGGCGCCAATGGCTGGGGTGACGGTTACCAGAATGAATACGGCACTACATCCGCGTTCCTGGCGGAAGCCGTACTGACATTTCTTTTCCTCTTCGTCATCTTTGGCGCAACATCCAAATGGGGCAACGGCACAATGGCGGGGCTGGCTATTGGCCTTACGCTGGTACTCATCCACTTGGTCGCCATTCCGATTACCGGCACATCGGTAAATCCTGCGCGTAGTTTCGGTCCGGCCGTTTTGGCCGGCGGTGCCGCGCTAAGCCAGCTGTGGCTTTTCATTGTTGCCCCTATCGTCGGGGGTGTGGTAGCGGCTGTGGTATGGCGGCTGTTGGCGCAGAAAGATTAACGTTAGGGGGTGCCAGACAAACCGGCACCCCTTTTTTCAAAGTCCGTATTTAACACCGAAACTAAACCACCTCCCGGGCATAGGCACAGCGGACGCTTCGATATACGTGGTGTCAAAGATGTTTTGTACGTCTGCATAGAGGTCAACCGGATTGAGCCGGTAACCGATTCGGGCATCGCCCAAGAAGTAGCTTTTATAGCTGATGCGTTCGTTGAACCGCGTCGCAGCGGTCGCGGAAAGCCTACCCGACGACACATGGATGCTGGCAGTAGCTTGATGGCGAAGGCTTTCGATGACGTATTTGGAGAGGAACCCCGAATTGTGGCTATCGTCGAATTGGGGTGCCAACCATGTATAACCGAGCCCTACCATCCATGTTGCGGCTTGTTGGTCGGTGCCAAACAGCCGGTAATTTCCTGAAAAGGCTAGCCCGTGGGTACGGTTTCGCTGGAAATTATTTGGTTGCCACGGTTCATCCTGCGAAAGCCTCACCCAATCGATGAACTCATCCGTGTTTCGGTAGAAGTAACCCAAATGAGCCACCGCCCGGCTGTCCGCATATTTGATGCCACTTTCGGCGTGCCAGGAACTTTCTGGCTGCACAAGCGGGTTACCAATATTGCCCGGCCGTTGGTCGAGGTAGAGGTCGGTAAACGACGGGATGCGCTGGCCCGTACCAGCGTGGGCCACCAGTTTCCACCGCTCGCCAAGCTGATATCCTAGATCAACGCCCGGAAAAACCTGCCAGCCATAATCAGAATTGTAATTGATGTAGGCACCGGCGCTGAAAAGTAGCCGCTTTATTTTTTCGGTTTTGAACTCGACATACATTCCGTAGTTGTCGCGGTTGTGGTTGCCGATATTGCTGCTACGGATGGCCTCGTTGCGCATTTCCACACCCACGCCGATGTCACCGCCCTCGGTTTGGAGAACGGCATTCACTTCGGCATTGATGGCCTGGCCGTGGTGCTGACTTCTGGCGCGGCTCAGGTCGTTGCGGAAATAACGGTAGTCGTCAAAAGCATACCGATAGCTGACCCGCGGCGAAAAAGAAATCCGATCGGTCAATTGACGCCGATAGCCGACGGCAGCCAGTATCGTTTGCACCACCTCGCGTGACTCCCTGTCGCCCGGGGCAGCGTAGAAGCCATTGGCACCAAAGCCATTGGATACGTAGCCTCCCATCATCGAAAACGCATCCGTGCCGTTGGCGGGTATTTCGCCTTGATAAAAGACCTTGTTGTTTCTAAATGCCGTGTTGTACCGGTAACCATTGCCCGATTCGTGGCTGCCGTATAGTGAATGGCGACCCGCGGCGCCTATCCCGGTAACGCCTAACTGGATGCCCCGTCCATTGAAAAGAGCGCCATTGTTTGCCGTGTCGCGTTTGAACCCCGATCCGGTGTAGGCGTGCGCCGATATGCCGGAGTCGATTGGCTTCCTCGTTACGATGTTGATGGCTCCCGTCAGGCTGTTGATGCCGTAGATACGTGCGGCAGGGCCGCGGATGATTTCAATGCGCTCAATGGCATCGGTAGGAATGGGTAGGTTCAAACTGTTGTGGCCTGTCTGGGCGTCCAGTACCTTTGCGCCATTGACAAGGATAAGGGTCTGCTCAAAACTTCCACCATCGATGCTCACATCCGCCTGTGCGCCAAAAGGTCCGCGCTGCCGGAGGTCTACGCCGCTGATGTGGCTGAGCAGTTCGTTGATCGACCGGGCAGGCATCGCCTCGATCTGCTTCCTATCGATGACCTGGATGTTACGGTTCTGCTTGGCGAAGGGCAATTGCATCCGGTTTTCCGTGATAACGACTTCCCCCAATGGTATGGTGCTGGTATCTTCTTGGGCGATGGCAGAACCGAACCATAATATCCCTAAAATCACATAAGCTTTTTTTAAATATCGTTTCATTCGATTGATTTTTTGCAAAAGTCGTAACTTGCCGGCACATCGAGAGGTGTCAGTTTTTATTTTATGGGTAGTCCTGTTTTAGTACCTTATCAAAGTTTTATCAAGCCGGTGCGTGGAACGACCACGCCCGTTTACCTGCAGGTAGCCCATCAGTTGATCAACGCCATCCAGCGGGGTTATCTCCTGGATGGGCACAAGCTGCCGGGCAGTCGCCAACTTGCACGTATACTCGGGCTGCATCGCAACACGGTAATAGCGAGTTATGCCGAGTTGGAAGCACAGGGATGGATAGCCATACATCCCAGCCGCGGAACCTTTGTGAAGAACGCGAAGCGGGAAAAACCTAAGCGGCTTTCCGGTAACGGCAGCCAAGCATTGGTGGGTTACCCATCGCAAGTGGGGTTTTACGTTAAGAAATGGTCGGTATTGGATGATCCGTTCGATCGTGCATCCGCAAGGCTCATACTTGACGATGGACTTCCCGATCCACGGCTCTCGCATGTTGGCTACCTTTCCCGACTACTGCACACAAATATGAAACGTAAGGGGAACCAACGCAAGCTAGGGTATAGCTATGCGAAGGGCAGTACGTATTACAAGGAACAACTGGCGAATTTCCTCAATCTCACGCGCGGGCTGCACCTTTCCGATAAGAACATCTTGGTAACACGCAGCCTCGAGCTGAGCGCCTACATCGTAGCGGAAACATTGCTGTCGCCCGGCGATGCGGTGGTGGTCGGTGAACTTAGCTATTTTGCCACCAACATGATCCTCCAAAGAGCGGGTGCTAAGGTGCTCACCGTTCCGCTAGATCGGGAGGGGCTAGACGTCGAAGCCATTCGCAGCCTCTGCGAACGTCAACCTATCCGGATGCTATATATCACGCCGCACCACCATTACCCCACTACCATAACCCTCAGTGCGCAGCGGCGCATTGCACTGCTGGAGCTTTCCGTGAAGTATGGTTTTATCATTCTGGAAGACGACTATGATTACGACTATCATTATGACGGTAGCCCTCTGCTTCCCATGGCGAGCGCCGATACCGCTGGGATGGTGGTTTATATCGGTACGTTCGGCAAGTCGATGGCCCCCGGATTCCGGTCCGGCTTTATCGTCGCACCCGCCCCACTGATTGCCGAAATGAGCAAACTGCTGGGGGTTATGGACCGGTCGGGAGATACCCTGACCGAAGCCGCACTCGGCGAGCTGATTGCTGACGGGGAAATCCATCGCTATCTAAAAAAAACGGTTAAGGAGTATAAGACACGCCGCGACGTGATGGTTGGACTGCTCAACGAGCGGATGGGCGATCGGGTGGGGGTAGTTACCCCGACCGGAGGGTTGGCGGTATGGACCAGCTGGCCAGGTGGGTACAATCTTATGCGTTTACGCGAATCCTGCGCCCGGCATGATCTGCACCTCCCCCGATACCTGCTGTACCAGTCGGCCCGGTACAGCGGTATACGACTCGGCTTCGGGAGTTTATCGCCCGATGAACTGACGGAAGTAGTCGAGATTATTACTGAGCTATCAAACAAATAGTTAGCCTTAAAATACACCAATTTAGGTATTGCCGGTGGCGGCTATTGTTTATTTCTTTGTTTTCAAATCAGTAAAAAAATACATATGATTATGAAAACGTACAAGCTAATGATGATCACTGCCGGATTGATTGTCTTTATTTTGAGTGGTTGCGAAAAGGGCGATATGGGACCTATCGGCCCGCAAGGCGAACAGGGTATTGAAGGTGAAAAGGGTGATAAAGGTGAAAAGGGTGATAAAGGTGAAAAGGGTGATAAAGGTGAAAAGGGTGATAAAGGTGACAAAGGGGCAAAAGGTGACAAAGGTGATAAAGGTGATACGGGTGCGCGTGGTGCAACAGGAGCACAAGGGCCGAAAGGCGACAAAGGCGACCCGGGTGCAACTGGTGCCACCGGCCCCCGCGGTGCTACAGGAGCTACCGGCCCTCGGGGCGCTACCGGTCCACAAGGGCCCGCCGGTACTGCTAATGTTATTTATAGCAACTGGATGTCGTTTCAACAAAGCCAGCGTGATACAACTATTGATGGCACGTTTCTGAAGGTAAATCATTTGCAGGCCCCGAGGCTCACGCAGAACATCATTGATAGGGGTGTTGTTATCGTGTATTGGCGGTACCTGACTACGGTTGTCCAATTGCCGTATACTTCCGACGCAGGGTCAGGAACGGGACCTAGCAAAACCAGCACGATTAATTTTGTGCCCAAACCCGGAGTGATTTACATCACGCGGTATACACACGATAATTCTGCTTCTATTGGTTTCGGCTCCATACAGTTTCGGTATGTCCTGATTCCGGGCGGGGTCAGCGCCACGATGGGAAATATCGACCTGCGGGATTATAATGCCGTTAAATCGGCGCTGAATATTGCAGACTGACCGGGATAGGGGGGTGGTCAATGCCACTCCTCCCTGCCCAACAGTTTTTGACTTGCCGTGGGCGAAGGGATCGTGTCAGTGGTTGGTGATACCAGAGGGAGATGCCGGATGTCTGGCTGGCCTGCATCTACCCAAGCGGAAAACCAGAAGCTGCCGATGCGTTGGATAGCACCGCGCATCCGCCGCTCCACCATGCCATTAAGTGCCTCATGGTAGTCGGCGGAATAACGGTCGGTGTACGTGCGTATAAGTTGGTTATTACGGGTAATATACCCAAACTTTCTGTCGGCAGGAAAGGAATCGTTTAGACGCGCTTCGATTTCCAATACCGAATCTACAAGGGCGTGGCTTTCCTGTACGATACGCCAGGCTTCAGCGATGGGAGACCGGACATACGTTGCGCGGCCAACAAAGAAGTCGTATGCATCCGAAAACAATTCCGGCAGTCGGCTTTCCCAAAAGGCGTGGATGCCAATTTGGTTAGTTAGCTGACCGTTGTAATTGCTGGTGGTATGCAACGGTACGTGCGCATCGGCCAGGTAATGGCCAATATCTGAGGAGTGGCGCAATATGCGTTGGAAGTCCTTTTCGCTAAATGCTTTGACTAGCGCGTAATAGCTCCGATTAATCTGCCAAGGGAGCACCCCCCGTGCCAGTAGCTGCCGCTCGCTGAACTTCTCAACCGCTGCCGACCAATGGATGGGAATACTATCGAACGGCTGGGGACCGTATTCATCGGCGTCGATGAAATGACGGGGCGACTCTGCACTGTCTGCGTAGCATCGCTTGTCGGCATCCACGGCATGCTCCGTCATGTAGTCCACATGATTCTTGTAGAACCCCGCGACGTCTGTGGGCAACGTAAAAACAGCCATCCGGTTAATGAGCTTATGTGCGTGGAAACCCCAGGATGAAAGTAAAACAATGGTGATAATTGCAACTGGCAGCAGGTAAATGCGGTTCATGATCTAAAGTTAAGCCTTATGGCTAAAAATCACAAATCGCTCATGAATTTTTAATGCCCACATAACATCGAATCCCGTCCTTTGTCATCGAGGAGGTGAATCATCATGGCAATGAAGCACGTGTTAAATTGGTTGTCGAGTTTGAAAATCCGTATTTTTTCCCGTTTTTTGGTATCTGCATTCAGGCACTGACAGTTGATAATTGTTACTGAGCCCGTCGTATTGATAAATGGATGGGACAGCGTCTGGTGCCAGAAATCTGATGTCTAATGTCTAATAGCTATAGCTCAACATGAGAATTCTCTATGCAGTACAGGGTACGGGCAATGGGCATCTTAGCCGTGCGATGGACGTGGTACCTTGTTTGCAGCGGCGAGCATCCGTCGATGTGTTGGTGAGTGGTATCCAGGCCGATCTAGAATTGCCGTTCCCCGTGAAATACCGGAAGCATGGCCTCAGCTTTATCTTCGGGAAAAAAGGAGGGGTGGATTTGTGGAAGACATTTATGAGCTCAACTGTCCGAAGGCTTATCCATGAAGTGAACACCCTGCCTATTGAAGATTACGATTTGATCATCAACGATTTCGAGCCGATCTCGGCCTGGGCATGCCATACGCGCGACAAGGAATGTATCGGTCTCAGTCACCAAGCAGCCACCATGGATGCACAAGCACCCAAACCCAAGGAGCAGGATATGCTGGGAAAGTTCATCATGCGCAACTATGCGCCCGCGTCGATCAACTATGGCTTTCATTTCAAACCATACAACAACCGGATATTTACGCCTGTTATCCGACAGCAGGTGCGGCATTTGGATGTGTCCGACGGCGGGCATTATACCGTGTACCTGCCGGCTTATGATGATGCACGTTTGCTCAAAGAACTGATGCGTTTCCCCCATATCCAGTGGCAGGTGTTTTCCAAACACAACAGAACACCGTTCGAGATGCGGAATGTGAGCGTACAGCCTATCGCCAACGAGCCTTTTATCCAAAGTATGGCTGCGTCTGCGGGCGTGTTATGCGGCGCTGGTTTCGAAACGCCAGCCGAAGCATTGTTCATGAAGAAGAAGCTGCTGGTCATTCCCATGAAAAACCAATATGAGCAACACCTCAATGCGGCGGCGCTCGAAGAGATGGGCGTGCCTGTGGTTAAAAGCCTAAAAGCTAAGAACGATATCTCCATTGAAGCGTGGCTCAATAGCAAACGTACGGTCAACGTGGATTATCCCGATTGCACACAGGCCATCATCGACAAGCTATTGGATGTACACGCTCCTAAAACGCTTGTATAGATGGTAAAGGCAGATTTCGGTGCGGATTTCCGATGGGGTGTATCTACTGCGGCCTTCCAAACCGAGGGTGCCTTCGATGTCGACGGGAAAGGGTTGTCGATTTGGGACGCGTTTACCCGGCGGAAAGGAAAAATCAAACATGGGTACCGGGCCGATGTGGCGTGCGATTTTTACAATCGATACCAACAGGACCTGGCATTTGTTAAACAACTGCATATCCCCAATTTCAGGTTCTCCCTGTCATGGCCGCGTATTTTGCCAACGGGTACGGGTAGACCCAATGACAAAGGGCTCGATTTCTATGATCGCTTGATCGACCATTGTCTGGCTCAGGGCATCACGCCTTGGGTTACCCTTTACCACTGGGATTTACCACAGCTGCTGCAAGACAAGGGTGGCTGGACTAACCGCGACGTCCTGTCGTGGCTGTCGGACTATGCCGCATGTGTAGCCAAACGTTATGGCGACCGGGTAATGCATTGGATGGTGCTTAATGAACCCACCGTATTTACGGGAGCTGGTTATTTCTTTGGTGTGCATGCGCCGGGACTCACCGGCTTGCGCCATTTCTTTCCCGCCGCGCACCACGCCGCGCTGGCCATGGGGCATGTGGGACGATTGCTCCGATCAGAAATATCGGACGGTGCTATAGGTAGCACGTTTTCGTGTTCCAGCATCCATCCGGCAAGCAGTCGGCACCGCGATGTCGCCGCTGCCAATCGGGCAGACGCATTGATCAATCGGTTATTTATCGAGCCGGTTTTGGGGATGGGTTATCCGTTGGCCGATTTGCCAGCGTTGAAAGGTATGGAGAAATATATGCTGGCGGGCGACGACGCGTTGCTTCCGTTCGATTTTGATTTCGTTGGTGTCCAAAACTATACACGTGAAGTCGTGAGGCATTCTTATTTCGTGCCTTACCTGAAAGCGCGGATATGCCCCGCAAAGCACCGTGGCGCCCAATCCGTTACGGAGATGGGGTGGGAGGTTTATCCCGAATCCATTTACGAAATGATCAAGAAATTCGACGCCTACCCCAATATTCCCAAAATCTATGTCACCGAAAACGGCGCAGCATTCCCGGATACGGTGATCGACGGTGAGGTAACGGACCATCAACGACTACACTACCTACAGTCTCATCTTGCCCAACTATTGCGCGCCAAACAGGAAGGATGCAACGTGCATGGCTATTTTGTGTGGACACTCACCGACAACTTTGAGTGGGCGGAAGGGTATGATGCGCGGTTCGGTTTAATACATGTCGACTTCAAAACCCAAGAACGCATACTGAAAAATTCGGGCAAATGGTATGGTCGCTTTCTGTCATCCCAATGACATTTCACGTCTTTAACAAAAAAGTGATGTAAGCCTCACGGGTTGTGGCATGATTTTATACAATATGTTTCCAGTATTCGTTCATTTCTTTGCTATTATTTTTTGGATTAGTTTGTGGAAGCATTTCTCGATTTTTTAAATAACCTAACCAATCCCGATTGGATTGTTGCCCATGGTGGCCTATATTTATTGTTATTCATTGTGTTTGCCGAAACAGGTATCCTCATTGGATTTTTCTTGCCGGGCGATCCCATCCTGTTCATCGCAGGGATTATTATTGCCAACCTTACCTTGGGACCAGTGGATTCCGTGCTTACCTTATTGTATTGGATAGCGTTGATTTCCGCCGCCGGCATATTGGGCAACTTCGTAGGCTACTGGTGCGGCAAATATTTTGGGCATCGGTTGCTCAAAATGAAAGACAACTGGCTTTTCAAGAAGGAATATATCTTCCGGGCACAGGAATTTTACCACAAGCGCGGCGGCGTAGCCATTATTTTGGCGCGTTTCCTTCCCGTGGTGCGTACATTTGCACCCATTGTGGCCGGCATCGTGGAAATGGATATCAAGAAATTTGCATTTTACAACGTAGTGGGCGGAATCCTTTGGGTAGGGAGCCTGGCTACGCTGGGTTATTTGCTTGGTGAGAACGCATGGGTTCAGCGCAACTTGGAGTACGTCATAATGGGCATTGTAGTTGCCGCTACAGCACCCGTGCTTTTAAAGATGCTTACCGGAGCAGGGAAGAAAAAGCAGGTGGCGACTACCGAGGAACGGGAGATTGTTGAAGATGAATGTTAACAAAAAATCGGCCAGCTGAGATCAGCTGGCCGATTTACGTTATCCCTCATTATAAATCTAATCGTCTTTCTTTTCCTCTGCCAGATCCGATGGTTTTGAAGAACCACCTTCACCCGCTTGGATATGGACGACAACCTCTTCCTTGCTTTTGTCATAATCGACTTCCAGCGTATTGCCTTCCGCCACTTCGCCTTTGAGGATTTCCTCGGCGATGGGGTCTTCCAAATATTTCTGGATGGCTCGTTTAAGCGGCCGTGCACCGAAGTTGCTGTCGAAGCCTTTTTCCGCTACGAAATCCTTGGCGGCATCAGTGAGCTTGATGCTGTAGCCCAGCGCTTCGATGCGGACAAAGAGCGACTTCAGTTCGATGTCGATGATCTTGAAAATATGCTCCTTATCCAACGAGTTGAATACAATTACATCGTCTACGCGGTTGAGGAATTCGGGGGCGAACGCTCGCTTAAGCGCATTTTCAATTACGCTGCGTGAGTGCGTCTCCGCTTGTTCGGCTTTCGCCGATGTAGTAAAGCCGACACCTTGTCCGAAATCCTTTAACTGACGTGCACCAATGTTTGATGTCATGATCAAGATGGTATTCCGGAAATCCACCCGGCGGCCGAGACTATCGGTCAGTTGTCCTTCATCCAGTACCTGCAACAACAGATTGAAAACATCGGGATGTGCTTTCTCTATTTCGTCAAGCAATACCACGGAGTAGGGCTTACGCCGTACTTTCTCAGTGAGCTGGCCACCTTCTTCGTAACCCACATATCCCGGAGGCGCCCCGACCAAGCGGGAAATCGCAAATTTCTCCATGTATTCGCTCATGTCGATCTGAATGAGCGAATCCTCGCTGTCGAACATGAAGCGCGCTAGCTCTTTCGCCAGCTCGGTTTTACCTACGCCGGTAGGACCGAGGAAGATAAAGGAACCAATGGGTTTCTTGGGGTCTTTCAGTCCGGCTCGCGTACGTTGGATCGCTTTAACCAATTTCTTCACAGCATCGTCCTGACCGATAATCCGACCTTTCATGGAGTCCGCCATGCCGAGCAGCTTCTGGCTGTCGGATTGCCCGACACGTTGCACAGGGATGCCGGTCATCATGGAAACCACTTCGGCAACGTTATCTTCCGTAACGGTGTAACGCTTCGTTTTGGTCTCCGCTTCCCATGCCGTTTTCTCTTCTTCCAGCTCTTCCAGCAGTTTTTTCTCGGTATCGCGCAGTTTGGCAGCCTCTTCGTATTTTTGGCTGCGTACCACCTTGTTTTTCTCGATCTTAATCTCTTCGATTTTCTCCTCGATATCGATGATTGTCTGCGGTACGTGGATATTGGTAAGGTGTACCCGCGAACCCGCTTCGTCCAGCGCGTCGATGGCCTTATCCGGCAGGAACCGGTCCGTAATGTAACGCGTGGTCAACGTCACACAAGCCTCAATGGCTTCTGGCGTGTAATTAACGTTATGGTGTTCCTCGTACTTCTCTTTGATGCGGTTGAGGATTTCTACCGTTTCATCATGGGAAGCCGGTTCAATCATCACCTTTTGGAAACGCCGATCGAGCGCACCGTCTTTCTCGATGTATTGACGGTATTCGTCAAGTGTCGTGGCGCCAATGCATTGGATTTCTCCTCGTGCCAGGGCGGGCTTGAACATGTTAGACGCATCCAACGAACCGGAGGCCCCACCAGCACCTACAATGGTGTGAATCTCATCGATAAACAGGATCACGTCGGGCGACTTCTCCAACTCATTCATCACGGCCTTCATGCGCTCCTCGAATTGGCCCCGGTATTTCGTACCAGCAACTAATGACGCAAGATCCAGTGTAACTACCCGTTTGTTGAACAATACGCGTGATACCTTACGTTGGATGATGCGCAGGGCCAGCCCTTCGGCAATGGCCGATTTTCCTACGCCGGGCTCACCGATGAGGATAGGGTTGTTTTTCTTGCGCCGCGAAAGGATCTGCGATACCCGCTCGATCTCTTTCTCGCGGCCCACAATCGGATCCAATCGGCCTTCTTCTGCCGCTTTGGTTAGGTCCCGGCCAAAATTGTCGAGCACCGGTGTTTTCGACTTGATGTCGGAAACCTTTTTTGGCTGACTGAAATGGTCGTCTTCCTTAAAGTCATCGTCGCCGGCGGTCGATCCGGATGCTTGGCCCGTGATGCCCGCTTTGTGTTGCTCTACATCGGCCTTGAATACATCGTAGTTGATGTCGAACTGCTGTAAAATCTGCGAGGCGATGTTGTCTTCGTCGCGCAGGATAGAGAGCAGCAAATGTTCCGTGCCGATGACGTCGCTCTTGAATATCTTGGCCTCTAGGTAAGTGATTTTCAATACTTTTTCCGCTTGTTTGGTAAGCGGCATATTGCCAATCGGAGCCCTCGACATCGATGAACCCTTTACGGCATCTTCGATGGATTTGCGCAGCTCCGTGGTGTCGATCCCTGTGTGCTTTAATATCTTGATGGCAATGCCATCCCCTTCACGAATGAGACCGAGCAACAAGTGCTCCGTGCCGATATAATCGTGCTTTAACCTGATGGCTTCTTCCCTGCTGTATGAAATCACATCCTTTACGCGAGGCGAAAATTTTGCTTCCATGAATGTAGTACCTTTCTTTTTTATGCTAAGGATGCGATAAATGTAGAAAAAATATCGATCGTACCTTAACTATTTTGTGTAACTTTTATCAACAATTAAGCCATTGATACAAAGATAACATTTTGTCAGGCCGTATAAAAGTATTTATTGCCCCATTCTGACTATCTTTGCGCTTCTAGGTTTTATAGCAAGTATCATAAGGAATAAAAAAATGTCAGACGAAAAGGTGATTTTCTCCATGGCGGGGGTAAGCAAAATCTATCCGCCGCAAAAGCAAGTGTTAAAAAACATTTACCTCTCCTTTTTCTACGGCGCCAAAATCGGCGTCATCGGCCTCAACGGCTCCGGTAAGTCGTCGTTGCTGCGCATCATCGCCGGACTGGATAAATCCTACCAAGGCGAAGTGGTCTTTTCGCCCGGCTATAGTGTAGGATACCTGGCACAGGAGCCCGAGTTGGACGCGGCCAAGACCGTGCGCGAGGTCGTGGAAGAGGGCGTGGCGGAAACCACCGAACTGCTCCGCGAGTACGAAGAAATCAACGAGAAATTCGGGTTGCCTGAAGTGTACGAAAATGCCGACGAAATGGACCGTTTGCTGGCCCGGCAAGGCGAAATACAGGACAAAATAGACGCGTCGGGCGCGTGGGAACTGGACAATAAACTCGAACGGGCCATGGATGCCCTGCGGTGCCCGGATCCTGAACGGATAATAGCCACATTGTCAGGTGGCGAGCGCCGTAGGGTGGCATTATGTCGGTTGTTGCTTCAGGAACCGGACGTGCTTTTGCTGGACGAACCCACCAACCACCTCGATGCCGAATCGATCGACTGGCTCGAACAACATCTTCAACAATATAAAGGAACGGTCATCGCGGTAACGCACGACCGGTACTTTCTCGATAACGTGGCGGGCTGGATATTGGAGCTCGACCGCGGCGAAGGGATTCCGTGGAAAGGGAACTATTCATCGTGGCTCGACCAAAAGGCCAAACGCCTGGCGCAAGAGGAAAAGACAGAAAGCAAACGCCAAAAAACCCTCGAACGGGAGCTTGAATGGGCGCGGATGGCACCCAAGGCACGCCATGCCAAGTCCAAGGCGCGCCTACATAATTACGAAAAGCTGGCTTCCGAAGAAACGAAGGAGCGGGAGGCGAAATTGGAGCTCTTTATCCCCCCGGGACCCCGACTGGGCAATGTGGTTATCGAGGCCCAGGGGGTCAGCAAAGCCTATGGCGACAAACTGCTGTTTGAGGACCTTAGTTTTTCGCTGCCCCCCGCCGGTATCGTGGGCATCATCGGCCCCAACGGGGCAGGAAAAACTACGCTTTTCCGGTTAATTACTGGGCAGGAACAGCCCGATACCGGTACATTTCGTGTGGGGGAGACGGCCGTGCTCGGCTATGTCGACCAAATGCACGACGACCTTGACCCCAATAAATCTGTTTGGGAGAATATTACCGAAGGGAATGAAAACATCCAGTTGGGAAACCGGCCGGTTAACTCACGTGCTTATGTGTCGAAATTCAACTTCAACGGTGCCGATCAGCAAAAGAAGGTCGGCGTATTGTCGGGCGGTGAGCGCAACCGCGTGCACCTGGCCATTACCCTGAAGAAGGGAGCTAATGTGTTGTTGCTCGATGAGCCGACAAACGACATTGACGTGAATACGCTCCGGGCACTCGAAGAAGGGCTCGAAAATTTCGGCGGCTGTGCAGTGATCATTTCGCACGACCGTTGGTTTCTCGATCGTATCTGTACACATATCCTGGCGTTTGAAGGGGATTCGCAGGTGTACTTTTTCGAGGGAAATTACTCCGAATACGAAGAGAACCGCAAAAAGCGACTTGGTGATGTGACCCCCCACCGGATCAAATACAAGAAATTGACATAACTGTGAATGGATACTTCCAGACTACTCAAAGCCATTATCGAGAACGCAATCGACGGACTCATTACGATTGATCGCTACGGTATCGTCGACTCCATAAATCCCGCCGCCTCCAATCTGTTTGGGTACGATGCGGAGGAGGTGATTGGTAATAATGTGTCGATGTTGATGCCCGAGCCCGACAGGAGCCGGCACGACCAATACATCTTGAATTACCTCACCACCGGCGTAAAAAAAATTATCGGCATTGGCAGGGAAGTGCGGGGGTTGCGCAAAGACGGTACCACCTTTCCGTTCCGCTTAGCGGTGAGCGAGGTGCATTACGAAAACAAAACGGCGTTTACTGGCTTCGTGCACGACTTGTCGAAAGAAAAAGAGGCGGAGGAAAAACTCATCCATCACATGGAAGAGTTGGAGGCGACGGTAAGCAACCGCACCAAAGACCTGATCAAACTGGTTTCCGAACTCGAGAAAACCAAATCGGAAGTGAGCCAGTCACTCGAGAAGGAAAAGGAGTTGAACCAACTCAAATCGCGCTTTGTTTCCATGGCCTCTCATGAGTTTCGCACACCCCTAAGTGCCGTCCAGCTATCGGCCTCGCTTATTGAGAAATATGCGGAGAAGCCCGACCTGCCCAATGTCCTCAAACACACCGGCCGGATTAAAAATTCGGTACAATTACTCACCAGCATTCTCAATGATTTCCTCTCCCTGGAGCGGTTGGAGGCCGGGAAGGTGTTGGCGAGCAATGAGGAAATCAACTTGGTCGAACTTGCCGAGGAAATCACCGAAGAGATGCAGCTCATTTGCAAGGCCAATCAGCACATTGTGTACCAGCATACCGGGTCGGAAGGTAGGTTTGCGCTGGATGCCAATCTATTGAAAAATAGTATCATCAATCTAATATCGAACGCCATCAAGTACTCGGGCGAGAATACCTTCATCGAGTTCAGTACTGAAATCAACGAAGATGCCTGTTTGATTGTTGTTAAAGACGACGGCATCGGTATTCCCGAGGATGACCAGAAGAACCTGTTTGAACCGTTTTTCCGGGCCCACAATACCGGCAACATTCCCGGTACCGGCTTGGGGCTCAACATCGTCCGGCGATACGTGTCGCTGATGGGTGGGGAGGTTACTTGCCAAAGTGCCCAAGACAAAGGTACCGTATTCACGCTCACGTTCCGCAACGCCAAAACATAGCCATGTCTACTAAGCAAACAACCGTACTGATCATTGAGGATAACGACGATATCCGCGAAAGCACCCGTGAAATCTTGGAGCTGACGGGTTATCAAGTGTACGAAGCACCGGAAGGGAAAACAGGTGTCGAGCTGGCCATTAAGCACCTACCCGACGTCATCCTATGCGATATCATGATGCCCGAGCTGGATGGATTCGGCGTGTTGTTTATGCTGTCCAAAAACCAACAGACTGCTACGATACCTTTTATTTTCCTCACAGCCAAGGCCGAGCGAACGGATATGCGCAAAGCGATGGAACTGGGTGCTGATGATTACCTCACCAAACCGTTTGACGATATCGAGCTGTTGAACGCCATTGAGACGCGCTTAAAAAAACGCAAGCAGCTGGGGCCGGAGCCAGAGTCCAATAAAGACCTCCGTTTAAGTGAGGAAGAGCAGGACCTGTTGTTACAGGAGCTCGTGCAGCGCTCGCGCACGAAGAGCTACAAGAAAAAGCAATTCATCTACCAAGAAGGGGATACGCCGCTGTATGTTTATTTCGTTAAGAAAGGGAGAATACGTCGGTTCCTGTCCTACCTGGATGGCCGGGAACTGGCGACCGACATTCATGTGGACCACTCGTTCTTCGGTTATGGGGCGATATTGCTCCAACAGCCCTATACAGACAATGCCGAAGCACTTGAAGATAGTGAATTGGCACTCATCGACCGCGACAATTTTTACGAGTTACTTTACCGGAAGCCTGGCATAGCCAACAAATTCATTAAATTGCTCTCGGGCAATATCCGGGGCAAGGAAGTCCAGCTACTGGCTTTCGCCTACGATTCGGTCCGCAAACGTGTGGCAAATGCGCTAATCCATGTGGCCGGGAAAACGCTGGCTGGAGCCACCGACGATGAATGTCTTATCCGTATTTCGCGTGATGACCTGGCTTCGCTGGCCGGCACAGCCAATGAGACCATCAGTCGAATGCTGGCCGATTTTAAGGATGAAAAGCTGATTGCCAAAGAGGGAAACGCCATCCGGATTTTGTCGATCCAAAAGTTGAAGAACATCAAGCAGTAGGGATGGTCACTAGACCGCTACTTGAGGACTAGTTCAATTTCTACAGAACAAAGCAAACCTGAATTAAAAAATTGTAACCAATATCACTTTTTCGACTGACGCCATGCATTGCTACCGCTGGCGTACCTCCGTAGTTTTGGAATCAATGGACAATGAGGTGAATTATTTACCTAAGGACGCGTACGGACGGATGAAAGCAATCGCTTACAGCATAAAGCCACAAGAAAAGGAGAGCTTGGCACTGGCTAATGGCAAGAAACACGACCTGACTTTGATCTCCAATGAATTGAATGAACGGACCGTGTCGTATGCGTTGGGAAAGGAGGCCGTGATCGTCTCTCGTTATGACATCGTAGACCGTAAGATGCTATGGGAATTGAAGCAGGCCGGGATAACCAAAATCATTACCCGGTCCAACACCACGACGCATATCGACCTGAACGAAGCTAAGCGAATGGATTTCAAGGTGGCCAACGTACCGGATACAGACCAATCGGTGGAGAATATTGCCCGGCAAACCATACGTAACCTCAATTCCTGGGGTACTGGAAGATGCGTAGGCAAGGCGTGTTGCTGCCAGAAGGTCTGCGAAATTGATAAAAAAAAAGCGAAAGCGGAAGTTGATAACCAACAGGCAAATCCTTATCGATATGGTCAAGCGGGCAATTGATAGCGCAGCATTGGTCGAACGCTACAATGTGGCGGCACCGAGGTATACCAGTTATCCCACCGTGCCGTATTGGGAACCGTCTACGTGGAGTGCCAAACAGTGGACCGACCATGTCCGGGCACGCTTCCTAGCCTCATCTTCGCAAGGCATTGCGATTTACGTCCACCTTCCTTTTTGCGAAAGATTATGCACCTATTGCGGTTGCAATAAACGCATCACGAAAAACCATAGCGTCGAAGCGCCGTATATCGATGCGGTATTGGCCGAATGGCAGTTGTACCGCAACGTACTCGGCACTATGGCAATCCCCATCAGCGAAATACACCTCGGTGGCGGCACCCCTACATTTTTCAGCCCCGCACAGCTAAAGCGGCTTATGGATGGGTTGTTGCAGGGGTGCCATATATTGCCAAACCCCTCTTTTTCCTTCGAAGCCCATCCGGCCAATACTACCGAAGCGCACCTGCAAACACTTTTTGACGCCGGCTTCCGGCGCCTGAGCCTAGGTATACAGGATTTCGACCTCAGGGTACAACGCGTTATCAACCGCTGGCAGACGGAAGCCGATGTGGAGCGGGTAATGATAGGCGCGCGGCGTATTGGCTATTCCTCCGTCAACTTCGACCTCATCTACGGTCTACCGCTGCAAACCGAGGAAAGTGTGCAACGAACCATACGGAAAGCACTTGCCATGCAACCCGACCGCATTTCGTTCTATAGCTACGCCCATGTGCCATGGATGCAACCCGGACAGCGGCATTATACCGAGGCAGATATTCCCAAAGGGCGGGAAAAACTGGCACTCTACAGCATCGGCAAGACACTTATCGCCGATGCCGGTTACCGCGATGTGGGTATGGACCACTTCGCGTTGCCCGAAGATTCGCTTTGCATGGCGGCAGCGGCAGGTAAGTTACACCGCAACTTCATGGGCTATACCGATCGGTATTCGCCGTTGCTCATCGGCCTCGGGGTATCGTCGATCAGCGATTCGTGGACGGCCTTCGCACAAAATGAAAAGACCGTCGAGACTTATACCGACCGGGTAAAAAGGGGAGAACTCCCCGTGTTCAAAGGCCATGTGCTTTCTGATATGGACCTCACGATAAGGAAACATATCCTCGAGGTAATGTGCCGGGGGGGCACCACCTTGCGCATGCCTGTTGCGCAGGCGGCGCCAATCTTGGAACGCTTAGCACCACTGGTAGCTGATAGACTGGTCGAAGTGGATGGTGCGCATATACAGGTCACTCCAATGGGTCTCTCCTTTTTGCGCAATACGTGCATGGCCTTCGATGAGCGGCTCCACGAAAAACAATATACACAACCGTTGTTCAGCAGTGCGGTTTAATAACTGAAAACAAATGGCTGTAGGAACCAAAGCTTCAAAAAATACCCGGTGTTTCCATTGCGGCGATGCGGTGATGCATGCGGGGTTTACGGCCGATGGCCATGATTTTTGCTGCGTGGGCTGCCAGAGCGTATACCGCATCCTGAGCGGAAATAACATGCAGCAATATTACCGTTACAACACGCATCCGGGTAAGAAGAAGGACGGCGGGGCGGAGCGATATGAATACCTTGGCGAGCCGGCGATCACCGACAAGTTGATCGATTTCAGAAACGAGGACGTCACCGTGGTGACCTTCTATGTGCCGGCTATCCACTGCAGTTCCTGTATCTGGCTCCTTGAGCACCTTTACAAGCTGAATCCGGCCGTGGTGAGGGCGCAGAGCGACTTTATGAAGAAGCAGGTAAACATCACATTCAAACACGGGGAGCTGCCCATCCGCGGACTGGTCGAGTTGTTGGATGATATCGGGTATGCGCCTAAAATTACACTACAGGATGTGGTAAAGGCGGGCCGAAAGTTTTCTCAAAGCGGACTGATCGCCAAGATTGCCGTTGCTGGGTTCTGTTTTGGCAACTCCATGATGTTGAGCTTTCCCGAATATTTCGGCATGGCAGCCTTTGAGGCGAAGTACGCGACATTCTTTGGATGGATGAATTTCGCCTTCTCGCTTCCGGTCTTGCTGTATAGCGGTCGGGATTACTTTACCTCGGCATGGCATAGCCTCCGCCAACAGCAACTCAACCTCGATGTGCCGCTGGCACTTGGAATCGCCGTATTGTTTGTCCGAACCGCGTGGGAGGTTTTTTCGGGCAGCGGCCCCGGATTTGCCGATACACTTTGTGGCCTCGTATTTTTCCTGTTAGTGGGCCGATGGGTGCAGCAGCGTACCTACCACCACATTTCGTTCGAGCGCGACTACCGCTCGTATTTTCCAGTAGCGGTAACGCGTATCATCGACGGCGTGATGAAGCCAATACCCCTTGCGGATATCCGGGTGGGCGACCGCTTGCTCGTCCGCAACGGCGAAATCGTCCCTGCCGATGCCATCCTCCTAAAGGGAAATGCCGATGTCGATTTCAGCTTCGTTACCGGCGAATCCGAACCGGTACGGAAAGTACTTGGCGAGATTATCTATGCCGGCGGTCGGCAGCGGGGCGAAGCCATCGAGCTGGAGGTGGTGAAGGCCGTATCGCAAAGTTACCTGACCCAACTGTGGAACAACGAGGCTTTTAAACCCTACGAGCGGAAGTTTCGCACGTTCAGCAACGTGGTGAGCCGGTATTTTACGGTTGCATTACTTGCCATTGCCATCTCCGCCATGGGTTATTGGTTTTTTCAGGGCAACGCCACAAAGGCGTGGGGCGCATTCACCGCGGTATTGATTATCGGCTGCCCGTGCGCATTGGCACTGAGCGGCCCTTTTGCGCTGTCGGCCGCACTCAGCATTTTCGACCGGAACCGGTTCTACGTGAAAAATACGGCGGCGATTGAGCAGCTGGCAGCAATCGACTGCCTCGTGTTCGACAAAACGGGAACCATCTCTTCGCCGAATGCGTCGCGGATGCATTTCAATGGCGAGCTGACGCCCGACGAGCGGGCCATGGTGGTGGCGGCTGCGCAGAACTCCAACCACCCACTCAGCCGCGAGTTGGTCAACTGGGGCGGACCGGTTGCTCCGATGTGTGTAAGCAGTTTTCAGGAAGTAACAGGCCAAGGGATCAAAGCGGTGGTGGCTGGCCATGACGTGCGTGTGGGGAGCCATGCGTTTGTAGGAGCCGTGCACACATCGGGTGATGCGGTTCGTGGGAGCCATGCTTTCATGGCCATCGATGGCCATGTGAAAGGCTGCCTTGTAGCTACACAACCCTGGCGACCGCAGTTGGTCGAGGTGATTGGTCATTTAGCGAAAGATTACGAATTGAGCTTGGTATCGGGCGACCACGACAAGGACCGCGAGCACTTGCGCGTCATATTTCCCAAACGGTCTACATTGTTGTTCAATCGCCTGCCTATCGAGAAGCTGGAATATATCCGGACGTTGCAGGGAGGGGATAAGACGGTGTGCATGTTTGGCGATGGCCTCAATGACGCCGGGGCATTGAAACAGGCCGATCTGGGCGTGGCCGTGAGCGACGATATCAATAACTTTTCGCCGGGTTGCGATGCCGTATTGGACGGCCGTTCATTTCCGCGGCTGCCGCGTTTTTTCGCTTTTGCGAAAGATGTACGCAAGGTTATCCATATGAGTTTTGGTATTTCGCTGGTTTATAATGTAATAGGTTTAAGTTTCGCCGTCATGGGTGCCATGTCGCCCCTGTTTGCGGCCATCCTCATGCCCTTGAGTACGGTTACCATTATTGGATTTACCACAATGGCCACCCGCATGTATGCTGCTAGACAACAATTAACGGATAACGTATTATGAGCGCGATATTCTTCCTCATCGGCTGCAGCGTGTTCATCGCTTTGATATTTTTGGCAGCCTTCTTCTGGGCCAACAAAACGGGGCAGCACGACGATACCTACACGCCGTCTATACGGATGTTATTTGAGGATGAGGTGGAAGAGGACAAAACCGAAAACAAAATTACATGATTTTCACCAACTCTTCCCACTCTTCCTCCAAGGTGCCGCTGTAGCGTTGGCGCTTGGCCCGCCGATACCAGTAGTCGGCATTCCACAAATCGCCCTCCTTCCGGTGAAGGTAAGCATGCACATGGGCAGATTGCAGGTCGTTCAGGTCGTTGACTAAATCGTGGGCCTTTTCCCAGTCGCCCTTTCCATCGTGCCATAGCGCTTCTAATTGCACGGTGAGGCCAATCGGGGGCGTGTCGTGTTTCAATGAGTCTTTGAAGTCAAAAATATCCATAGTGATTATACTACCCCAAAGGTAACGAATCTATAGCGAAACGCCAGCCGTTAGCCAGTCAATACGTCGTTTTTCCTATACTTTCCCGATATAATGCCGTGTTTCCGCGTTTTTATCGGGACATATACGGATATACATGGGATAGGACGGGGATATCACTGGGATAGAACAGGAGGAAGGCATAAGACATCATCAACGATAAAATATGTGACCACCATTACTTTTAAACCCGACACCCATCATTCGGCTGACACTGCGATGACAGTAATTTTACCCCAAGAAAAATAACGTTCATCCATGCAGCTAACTAAATTCAACTACGACAACAAAATTGTCAGGAACTTTGCGGTTGCCACCATCGTATGGGGCATCGTGGGCATGTCCGTCGGCTTACTGGTTGCCGTGCAACTCGTGTGGCCTTTCATGAACTTCGACCTGCAGTACACCACTTTCGGGCGGATACGGCCGCTGCACACCAATGCGGTGATCTTTGCGTTTGTAGGCAATGCGATTTTTATGGGTATTTACTATTCCCTGCAGCGCTTGCTCAAGGCCCGCATGTACAGCGATTTCCTGAGCCGCGTGCATTTCTGGGGCTGGCAGCTTATCATCCTCGCTGCCGCCATTACGCTGCCCCTCGGTCTCACCACCTCACATGAATATGCGGAGTTGGAATGGCCCATCGACGTCGGCCTCACCATCATCTGGGTGGTGTTTGGTATCAACATGTTCGGCACCATCATCAAGCGGCGCGAACGCCACATGTATGTCGCTATCTGGTTTTATATTGCCACGTTCGTCACGGTTGCCGTACTGCATATCGTCAACTCCGTGCAGCTGCCCATTTCCATGTGGAAGAGCTATTACCTCTACGCCGGGGTGCAGGATGCCTTGGTGCAGTGGTGGTACGGGCATAATGCCGTGGCGTTTTTCCTCACCACGCCGTACCTCGGGATGATGTATTATTTCCTTCCGAAAATGGCCAACCGACCCATCTACTCCTATAAGTTGAGTATTCTGCACTTCTGGTCGCTGATTTTCATCTACATCTGGGCAGGGCCGCACCATCTGCTGTACACCTCGTTGCCCGGGTGGGTACAATCCCTTGGCGTTGCCTTTTCCATCATGCTTATTGCACCCAGTTGGGGCGGGATGATCAATGGACTGCTTACGCTCCGTGGCGCGTGGGATAAGGTGCGCACCGACCCGACGCTGAAGTTCATGGTGGTGGCCCTTACCGCCTATGGCATGGCCACGTTCGAAGGCCCCATGCTATCGCTGAAAAGGGTGAACGCCATCGCGCACTTTACCGACTGGATTGTGGCCCACGTGCACGTGGGCGCACTGGGATGGAACGGTTTCATGACCTTCGCCATCCTTTACTGGCTGGTGCCACGTATCTATAAAACCGAATTGTATTCGAAAAAGCTGGCGTCGACGCACTTCTGGGTCGGCACCTTGGGCATCCTATTTTACGCCATCCCGATGTATTGGGCGGCCGTGGTGCAGGGGCTCATGTGGAAGGAGTTTACTCCCGAAGGGGTGTTAAAATACCCCAACTTCCTGGCAACCACCCTCCAGATTATCCCCATGCACATGCTACGGGCCATCGGGGGCGCTCTCTACCTATCGGGTGCGCTCATGATGACCTATAACTTGGTAAAGACCATGAAGAAAGGACGGCTACTGGCCAATGAGCCGGCCGAGGCGCCCGAGCTGACGCCCGTGCTGGTCAACGAGCGTGCGCCCCACCGCCGATTGGAGCGCAAGCCCATCCTGTTCCTGGTGATCGCCCTCATTACGATCCTCATCGGCGGCATGGTACAGATGATGCCAACGTTCATGATCTCTTCCAACGTGCCCACCATTTCTAGCGTAAAACCCTATACGGCACTGGAAATCCAGGGGCGCGACCTGTACATCCGCGAAGGGTGCGTGAACTGCCATACGCAGACCGTCCGCCCTTTTAGGTCGGAAACGGCCCGCTATGGCGAATACAGCAAAGCGGGTGAGTTCGTTTACGACCATCCGTTCCTGTGGGGATCCAAGCGAACCGGTCCCGATCTGCACCGCATCGGCAAGAAGTACCCAAACAAATGGCACTTCGACCACATGCTCGATCCCACTATTACCTCGCCGGGCAGCATCATGCCGCCCTACCCGTGGCTTATCGAGCAAACACTTGACGCGAGCACAACCAAAGCCAAACTGAATGCCATGCGGCTATTGGGCGTGCCGTATACGGATGAGGATATCAATAACGCCGAGGCAGATCTCCAACAGCAAGCCGAAACGATTGCTGCCGATCTCAATGCGCAAGGGGTAAGCACACGGCCCGACCGCGAGATCGTGGCACTCATTGCCTACCTGCAACGGTTGGGTACCGACATTAATAACACGCCGGCGGCCACAGCAACGAACGACTGACAAGATTAAACGAAGCAACGATGTTTAAGCAAATAACAGACTTGAGCGGCAATGAGTGGTACCTTATTGCATCGCTATGGATATTCCTCCTCTTTTTCATCACCGTAGGTATCCGCCTGTTCCGCATGCGGAAGGATGATGTAGACTATATGAAAGGCATGCCGATGGATGACGGCGAGCGGGAGGACGTGGATTCGATAAACTAAACACAGCAGACAATGAGCACAATTGCAAATATAAACCACGATATCCTTACCATGGCCGTTGTGGTGGTGATGGCGGTCATCCTGGTCGCCGCATTGATGGTGCTACGTGCCGTGCGGGTAATGGTACGGGTTGCCATGCCGCAGGTATTGGCCGATGAGAAAGCCGCCAAGGCAGCGGCGAAACAGGCCCGCCGGGCCGGCCGTCGGCAGTGGTGGAACAAGCTCATGGGCCTCCGCCCCATGGCCGAGGAAAAGGATTTGGTGATCGACCATGAGTACGATGGCATCACCGAGCTGGACAATCCGGTGCCGGCATGGTTCAACGGCATGTTTTACGCCAGCCTGGCCTTTGCCGTGGTGTACCTGTGCGTATACCACGTATTCGGCTGGGGCGCTACCCAGGAAGAGGAATACGCCCGCGAGATGGCACGTGCAGAGCAGGCCCGGCAGGAATGGCTTGCGCAGGCGGCGAATAACATCGATGAAAACACCGTAACCCTCGATGTGAGTCCCGAGACCGTGGCCGCCGGAATGGCCATCTTTACCCAGAATTGCGCGGCTTGCCACGGCGGCGCGGGCGAAGGTGGGATTGGTCCGAACCTGACCGACGACTACTGGCTCCATGGCGGTGGGGTGAAAGACGTATTCCGCGTGATTAAGTACGGCGTGCTGGATAAGGGCATGGTGCCTTGGGAACAGAGCCTTACGCCGGCGCAAATTGCCGAAGTGGCCAACTACATCATGTCGATACGGGGTAGTAACCCGCCGAATGCCAAGGAACCACAAGGTGAAAAGGTGGCGCCGCAGGAAATAGCCGATACTCCGGAAGCGGCAGCTAAGTAACGGGTGCTGATCAAAAGGATTGGAAATACGATGCTTTGTAGACTTTGCGTGAAGTTACTTTGCTGACGTTGCGTGAAAACGGAGTAAGAACAAACGGCAAACGGGGCATGGCGGCGTCACGATAGACGTAGCGAAATCGGGAAAAGCAAATGGCAAATGGCAAATAGCAAATGGTAAAAAGGCAACTGGCAGAAAAGCAAACGAAACGTGCGTGGGTGTACGCAAAGAAGCCCGGTGGGAAGTGGTTCAACCGTCGGCAGGGGGTGGGCTATGCGCTATTGGCGTTTTTCATCGCTGCACCGTTTGTCAAGATTGCAGGGGAACCGCTCTTGCTCTTCAACATCATCGAACGCAAGTTCGTGCTATTTGGGAGCGTGTTCTGGCCGCAAGATCTGCATATCTTCGTGTTCGGTATGCTCATTGCAATGGTATGCATCGTGCTCTTCACCGCCGTATACGGACGCGTGTGGTGCGGATGGGCGTGTCCGCAGACCATCTTCATGGAACTGGTGTTCCGGCGGATAGAATTTTTAATAGAGGGCGACTGGCTGCAGCAGAAAAAGCTGGATAAGGCGCCCAATACGACAGCGAAGTACTTGAAAAAAGGCCTGAAACACACCATTTTCCTACTGATTTCCTTCGGCATATCAAACCTTTTCCTCGCGTATATCATCGGTGCCGATGCACTCTGGAAGATTATGACCGATCCCATCCAGCGGCACCTTGGCGGCCTCGCGGCTATCATCGTGTTTACCCTGGTGTTTTATGGCGTGTTCGCCTACCTGCGTGAGATCGTGTGCACCACGATATGCCCTTACGGGCGACTGCAGAGCGTGCTGATGGACGATAAGAGCGTCACCATCGCTTACGACCATCGCCGGGGCGAGCCACGCGGCCATCGGAAAAAGGGCGCCGAGCAATCCGTTGGCGACTGTGTAGACTGTAACTTGTGTGTGCAGGTATGCCCTACGGGTATCGACATCCGCAATGGGCTGCAGATGGAGTGCGTGAGCTGTACGGCATGCATCGATGCCTGCGACGCCGTGATGGAAAAACTCGACCGGCCTCAACAGCTGATCGGTTTCTTTTCGGTCAGTGAAATCGAGGGCGAAGGGGAGTCGACGAAGGGAAACACGCGGGCTATCGCGTACACCGTGGTGCTTGCTGCGTTGGTTGCCGTGTTCGGCTGGCTCGTTTTCAGTCGGTCGCAAGTCGACGGAACGCTGCTGCGCGCCAGGGGCAGCACATACCAGCTCTTAGACGATGGCACGGTGAGTAACCTTTACAGTTTGGAGTTGATCAACAAATCGAACAATGATATTTCGTTTAACCTGGAGGTGCTGGATGGAAACATGGCTGTGCGGATGGTTAATCCGCTCGAGGTATTGAAAGCGGGCACAACGGCGCAAATGACGTTCTTTCTTATCAGTCCGCAACAATCGGTAAAGACCTACAAAACGAATGTGAAAATCGGCGTAATGGTGGAAGGGAAGGCCGTGGAGACATTGAAAACAACTTTTGCGGCACCACCGAATTAAAAGCAACAAAAATGAGCTGGGGAATAAAAATAGTGATTGCATTGGCGTCTTTTATGGTGCTGATCGTTTCATTTGGAATTTACATGGTCAGTACAGACACCGATACATTGGTTGCCGAAGACTATTACGAACGCGGATTGAATTACGATCGGTTGCATCATATTGATTCTTTGCAGCAATCTGCCGATTCCGTCGAGCGTGTGCTAGAACAATAAGTAGACATGAGTTACCTTGCGCTTGCATTTTTCATGGGCCTCTTCGGCAGTCTGCATTGCGTGGCGATGTGTGGGCCACTTGTGCTGGCTTTCGCTGCGCCAAACGACCATCGACCCGTCCGACTGTTTGCCAACACGGTACTTTACCATATGGGGCGCGTAATAATGTATGGATTGCTTGGGCTTGCCATCGGCGCGATAGGCCACCTGCTCGACGTAAAAGGCTGGCAACGGGGCATCACGCTCGCTACCGGTTTCCTGCTTGTCGGTATGGGGGTGTTTTCGCTTTTCGGGCAGCAGGCCCACCGGTTTGTCGACCTCCAGCAACGCTTCGTTACACCCCTAACCCGGTGGGTGGGCTACTGGCTTTACCGGCCGGGCGGACACTTCGTGGTAGGCATGCTCAATGGGCTGCTGCCCTGCGGGATGGTATACATGGCACTGGCTGCTACCCTAAGCGCCGACACGGTGTACGGGAGCGGCTTATTTATGCTGTCGTTCGGCATGGGTACCTGGCCTGCTATGCTGTCGGTTGCCCTGATCAGCAGCTTCGCCAAAACCCG
>CAZTJY010000023.1:0-3107 GCA_964613725.1 uncultured Parapedobacter sp.
CCGAAACAAATCGCCGCGGTCGTCAAATTCTTGAAAGATGTGCGGAATATGGATACGAAGCGGCAATACCTGTAAGCGCACATAATGGCATACACCCGTAAAATGGTCAACTCCGCGCACATTACCATACTTGCCACTGGATAGCCCCACCAGCGCTGCCTTTTTATTGAAAAAACTATTGGGAAACTGGCAAGCGTCAACGAATGTTTTGAGGATACCAGGAAAACTTCCGTTATATTCCGGTATGATGAAAATAAACTTTTCAGTGGCCGTGACACGATCTTGATAAGGCTGGAAAGCGGCACTACGACTTTTATACATATCCGAGCCAATAAAATCGTTCGACAAATCTGCGAGCGAAAGAATATGAGATTCTACGCCCCGATCCGTAAGTTTCCGCTGATAATAATCGGCCAATTTGATCGTATTACTATGTGGACGGTTGGTGCCGGATATGATGGTTATCATAGTGGATTAAATTAAAAACCGTATCTTAGCCCGTCGCATTCAGTACGCGCTGAAATGCCCAAATGTACGAATAAAAGGATATTTTCATCACCCATGGGTAAAATCATTGCAATAGCTAATCAGAAAGGAGGGGTGGGTAAAACAACCACCTCCATCAATCTAGCAGCCAGCTTGGCTGTGTTGGAATATAAGACGCTGTTGGTCGATGCCGATCCGCAGGCCAATTCAACATCTGGCATCGGTTTTGACCCCCGCACCGTCAAAGCCAGTGTCTATGAATGCTTGGTGAATGATTTAAGCCCACGTGAGGCCATCCAAGGCACAGATACCCCCAATCTCGATTTGCTCCCGGCTCATATCGACCTGGTAGGAGCCGAAATCGAGATGATCAACCTGCATGAAAGGGAATACAAGATGCGGGGCTTTTTGAACGAGGTAAAGGATGAATACGATTTTATCGTGATTGATTGTTCGCCTTCATTGGGTCTGATCACGATCAACGCCTTATCGGCTTCCGACTCGGTCATCATCCCAGTGCAATGCGAATATTTTGCATTAGAAGGGCTTGGGAAGCTGCTCAACACCATTAAAATCGTGCAGAATAGACTCAACACCAACCTCGAAATCGAAGGCATCCTTTTGACGATGTACGACGTACGGCTGCGACTTTCCAACCAGGTAGTCGAAGAGGTACGTACCCATTTCAATGACCTCGTATTCGAAACCATTATCCAACGCAATACACGGCTGAGTGAGGCACCGAGCTTCGGCATTGCCGTAATCATGCACGATGCGAACTGTAAAGGAGCGATCAATTACCTGAACCTAGCGCGAGAAATCCTTGAGAAAAACAACCTTCATAAAGAAGAAACAGCACACGTAAGCGTACAGTAATCATGGCAGCACAACAACGGAAAATCGGTTTGGGGAAGGGATTAAGTGCTTTGCTTGACGACTCCGATGAAGTAACCAATCGTTCGGGCGAGCGTAAAGGGCTAGGTGATTCGAAAGCGCAGCAGGTGCCGGCCGGCATTAGTGCCGTCTCCATCTCCCAAATCGTCGTCAACCCATTCCAGCCGCGAACCGATTTCGACGAGGAAGCACTCCGTGAACTGGCGGACTCCATTAAGCTGCAAGGATTGATACAGCCAATAACCGTGCGGCAAGCGGCGAGTGGCACCTATCAGTTAATCAGCGGCGAACGCCGCCTCCGCGCAGCCAAACTTGCAGGCCTTGCCGAGATACCGGCCTATGTGCGGACCGCCAATGACCAGCAGATGCTCGAAATGGCGCTCATTGAAAATATCCAACGGGAAAACCTCAACGCCATGGAGGTTGCCTTGAGCTTCCAGCGGATGATAGAGGAATGTAATCTGCGCCAGGAGGAACTCGGTGAGCGTGTGAGCAAAAACCGGTCGACGGTAGCTAATTATCTCCGGTTGTTAAAGCTTCCGCCCGTTGTACAGGCAGCTATCCGCGATGGGCAGCTCAGCATGGGTCACGCTCGGGCATTGATCAATGTCCCAGAAATCGACAAGCAACTCTATATTTTCCGGGAGATTGTCAAGAAAGGACTTTCCGTAAGGAAAACCGAAGAATTGGTGCGCGACATACAGGGGCTTTCCAACAAGGGGACGGCCAAAGGTACAAAAAGCACGCCGCTGTCTTTCCAATACCAAAAGGTGGAAGATGACTTGGCATCGAAATTTTCAACACGGGTAAGGTTGAAGGCGCCCGACAAAAAAGGCAGGGGTGCCATCGAAATTCCCTTCCATTCCGAAGACGACCTGAACCGGATTCTCGAATTATTGGACTGGTGATGAATCGATTGGTTATTATCTTGCTGTTCGCCTGGGTATCCGTCGGAGCGGTCCGTGCACAGGAGCCCGATAGCCTTCGCGATAGCATCCCAAGACCAGTGGATAGTTTAACCGTGGCCGCCGTGGACACGATTGCAGAAGAAACCCGCCGGGAAAGGCGGCAACGGGAAAGGCGCGAGCGCGAAGCGGCCGAACAGGAGCAGGTGGTGTTCAAGGATTCGGCGCGATTAGCCTTAGAGGCAATGTCTAACAGGCCATGGAAACAATCACTGATGGTACCAGGCTGGGGCCAGATCACCAATGGTGGCTGGTGGTGGCTTAAGGTGCCGGTCATCTACGGTGGCTTTGTGAGTGCTGTATTGGTTTTTGAGTTCAACAACCGATACTACCACGACATACTGGGGGAAGTGCAATACCGCATTAATAACAACCACGCGATTCCGCCGAATACCAAATATCCGCAATTGGGTGCGGGAAGTCAAATTACAGACTATATGATCACGGCGAAAGATTATTACCGGCGTAACAGTGATCTCACCATCTTGGTTACGCTCGGCTGGTGGGGGCTCCAGGCTGTGGAAGCTTACGTGAATTCGATGCTCAAACACCGATGGGAAATCGATGATGACCTTGCATTCAACATTGCTCCGACCCTATTGCCCAACCCCGGCTCATCCTGGGCATACCGATCGCAACCTTATACCATAGGCGTGAAGGTAGATTTTAGGTTTTAGAACATGACACAATAGACTTACGACTAAATAAGACTAACGACTAACATGAACATCGCATTACTTGGATACGGTAAAATGGGGCAGC
>CAZTJY010000023.1:3117-23234 GCA_964613725.1 uncultured Parapedobacter sp.
CTTATCGAACGTTTTGCCCAAAAGCGGGGACATCACATCCAGCTGATTGTGGATGAAAATAACCGTGAGGGGATTACGGCGGCCGACTTGAGCGGCGCCGACGTTGCCATCGATTTCAGCAGGCCCGAAGCCGCAGTAGCCAATATCGAGCTATGTTTTGCTGCCGAAGTGCCCATCGTCGTGGGCACCACTGGTTGGTACGACCAGCTCGGTGCCGTAAAAAAACGGTGTTTGGATGGTAACAAAACGCTGCTCTATGGCTCTAACTTTAGTATTGGGGTCAACGTGTTCTTCCACATCAACAAATTGTTGGCGGCCGCGATGAATCCGTACAAGCAATACGATGTGCAAGTGGAGGAAATTCACCACACCCAGAAGTTGGATGCACCAAGCGGTACAGCCATCACCATTGCCGAAGGCATTATCGATCACAGCGACGGCAAGACCGAATGGATAAACAACCTCGTCGGCGAGGGCGACGAAGCCGTTCCGAAAGCAAACGAGCTGCTCATCGAGAGCCACCGTATCGACGAAGTGCCCGGCACCCATACGGTGCTTTACAGTTCAGAGGTGGACCAGCTCGAATTCAAGCACACTGCCCACAGCCGCGCAGGCTTCGCCTTGGGAGCCGTGGTGGCGGCAGAATGGGTGCAAGGACGTACGGGATTTTACCAAGTGACCGAAATGTTTAACTTTGGCGGGAACAACATTTTATAGAAAACTAATAATCGCTTACAGCACAAAAACCTAACATATATGGGATACATTGTTTTTGCCATCATCCTTGTCTTTGTCCATATTGGGCTTTGGAAATTATTCGTCAAGGCCGGTCGCCAAGGCTGGGAATCGCTGATACCCATCTATCGCGAATATGTCATCACTAAAATAACGGGACATCCGGGTTGGTGGATTGCGTTGCTGCTCATCCCGATTGTCAATATTTTCATCTTCTACGGGTTATACCTCGACTTGGTCAAATGCTTCGGCAAACGCCGTTTTTGGGAATATGCCGCAACGGTATTGGTGCCGTTCGTGGTATTGCCATGGTGGGGCAACGACCCGAAGGTGGTATATTTGGGGCAGTCGTCCACTGCCGAGTTTAAAGAGAAATATCCCTATAAAAAAACCGTTGCCCGCGAGTGGGCAGATGCGATCGTATTCGCCGTTGTGGCCGCTACGCTCATCCGGGGATTCCTTATTGAGGCGTATATGATCCCTACGGGCTCAATGGAGAAAAGCCTGTTGGTGGGTGATTTCCTATTTGTGAGTAAGCTGAATTACGGCCCCAGGGTGCCGATGACCCCCGTGGCCTTTCCCTTCGCCCACCACACAATGCCGCTGATTGGCGGTAAAGCTTATTGGGAGGGCATAAAAATCGGGTACCACAGGCTGCCTGGTTTCCAAGAGATCGAACGCAACGATGTAGTCGTGTTCAACTATCCCATGGAGGCCGACGCACCTTTCAACCGCCCCATCGACAAACGTGAAAATTACATCAAACGTGCCGTAGGCATTCCAGGCGACACCATTTCGTTACGCGGGGCTTCCCTACATGTCAACGGGGAGCCAGGATTCGAACCTCCACATGGCCAAATGGATTATTACGTGTACACCGATGGTACCGGATTGAATCCACAGCGGCTTTTGGACATGCGGATAGAATACAACCATTATGCCCGCGAACCCTACCAGCTTTTCCTCACGGAAGAGGCCTATGAAGAAGTGAAAAGTTGGGCCAACGTGACGAAAATCGTGCCCAACATCAGGCACCAAGACAATAACGAACCGGGTGTATTCCCTAATAATGAACTGTACCATTGGAACATTGATAACTTCGGACCGCTGATCATCCCTAAAAAAGGATGGACAGTGAGCCTGGATAGCCTAACGATGCCGCTCTACGAGCGAGCCATCCGCGTGTATGAAGGAAATGAGTTGGAAACCCGCGACGACGGCGTATACCTCAACGGTACCAAGGCCACTAGCTATACCTTCAAAATGAATTATTACTGGATGATGGGCGACAATCGACACAACTCGGAAGATGCTAGGACATGGGGCTTCGTGCCCGAAGACCACATCGTGGGCAAAGCCTTGTTCGTTTGGCTCAGCTGGGATAAAGACGGCTCCTTCTTCGACAAGATACGTTGGGAACGGATCTTTATGGGGATAAAATAACCGCTGTCGTTTCCGGCGAATTGGCGGCGAGCTCGATCATCAGCGACACCATTTGCACCCCCCACGGAGGAGCCCGAATAGTCTACGGCCTTGAAGCGGACGCCCGTTTTTGTCGATGACAAACTTGGTAGGGATTCCGTCTGACAATGCGATGACATTCGATTGCAGACCAATGGCCGGCATGCTCGATGAGTAATAGGGCGTTGTTTTTCGTGGTTATCGGCCATGGTACTCGCCAGGCCATTTAAAACATAACGTCAAGGTAAGAATAGTTTTGAATTAAAAAACTAGTGGGTATTTAATACACCACCACCTCATCGGTGAGCAGCAGCGCATTGTGTACGTTCGTTGCAACAACGCGGACGTAACGAGCAGTGGGTGCACCGTCAAATTCAAAGATGAACGTCTTCACCCGGCGAACCCGATCCACGGTAAAAGTATCGGTGGTCACAGTACCCATCTCTCGGAAATTCTTACCATTATCGGACAAGAGTACCGTCACGTCGCCCGGCAAATACGCATTGGCCGACGGGTCTTGCAAGAAATCGATTGCGACCGAGCTGATGGCTTCTCTTCGTTGGAAATCGACCGTAACATCAACGTTGTTTACGAATCCCTGCCATTGCCCGTCTGCGGCGAGCTTTCCGCCTTTCTGGCCATTGAGCAACGTGCTGTCTTGCTGCGCTGGATACGATGCGTCCCACGTGGTTTGGTACGTGATGTTCTTGCCGATCGCTTTGTGGATGTCTGCCTTTGCTGTGGCAATGGGGCCAACTCGCGCCGAATCCACCATGTAAGCAGCCTTGATGGTGGCCGGCACCGCCAATTCAATTGGCTTGGTATATAATGCTGACCCAGGATCCGGATCCTGTCCATTGGTCGTGTAACGAATCCCAGGTGCATGTTGTTCGGTGGCCAATGATATGGTATTGGTTAGTGTATCGGCATTGAATTCGACATCGACATCAACGGTGTACGAAGGCCGGCGATAATTTACATCCCACCGCTGTAATAATCGATAGTGGTGCAACAACCGTTTATTGAAATCTTCCCATTTGCGCCCGTTCGGAGCTGACCACGCCACTTCCGCCAAAGCGAGTGCGCGCGGAAAAACCACGTGTTCTACCTGCTCCGTGGTCGGCAGGCATTCGGTCCACGTATTTTCCTGTGTGCCCAATACATGCTTGGCCTTATCAGGGGCAAGCCCCGCAGGAATGGGGTCGTATGCGTAGACCGCAGATAAGGGAACATAGCCACCAATCGCTGGCTGCATGCGCGTATCGCTTTGGCAATAATCGGAGCGCCTGTGTGAGCCGTGCGTCACGATGACGTCATGCCCCTCGGTAGCTGCCTGCATAGTGTGGGCATCCCAGTGCTGAGTCATTACGGTAGCTCCCTGTGGTGCCCCGCTTTTTAGGATGTCGTCCCATCCGATCAGCTTACGTCCCCTTTCCTGTAAAAAACTATCGATCCGCCCCATTGCATAGTTTTGCAGGGCACCCACACTATCCAGTCCGAGCTGTTTTACGCGATCATTGCATTTCTGACAGGTAACCCACAGGCGTTCATCAATTCCGTCTCCACCAATGTGGATATATTCGGAGGGGAAAACTGCCATCACTTCGGTCAATACATCTTTGAGAAAAGTAAATGTTGCTTCGTTGCCAATGCAAAAGGTGTTATGCCCATACCGTTCTCCCGAACACGAAAGTTCGGGATAAACGGCCAACACCTCTTCGGAACGTCCAAACATCTTGATTTCAGGAATGATAGTGATCCCTTTTCGCGCAGCGTAGGCGACGAGTTGACGGGCCTCGGCTTGCGTATAATATCCGCCGCTGGCGTTTGGCTCACCCATCTCCAAATAACGTCGCCCGTTGTCTGCCCAGTCTTTCCAAACCGGATGGGTTCGCCAGGCCGCACGTTGGCTCAACATAGGATAACGATTGATTTCCAGCCGCCAACCTGCTCCACCCGTGAGATGCCAATGGAGCGTATTGAACTTATACAGCGCCATGAGATCGATAAACTTCTTAAGAAAGGGCAACGGGTAGAAATGACTTGCAACATCGAGGTGGAGACCGCGATAGCCAAATCGCGGCTTATCTTCAATAACCATAGCCGGTAATTGTCGCCCATCCGGCTGCGTATAGGCCAACTGGAGCACCGTCAAGATACCGTTAATCATCGCAGATACTTGGTGGGCAGTGATAACAATGCCCGAGGTGTCTACAACCAAGCGGTAGGCGTCTTCGGCCAGTCGGTCCCCCTCACGTGCTTGGACAAGCCGCACGCCGACCTCGGGGATGCGCTTGTGCGATTTAATCCGTTCGGCCGCCATAAAATTAACGGCGGGGTGGTCGTACAGTAAATCGGCCACGTCCATAAATGCATCACATGCCGCCAACGGCGTAGCAGGCGGGAATACATATATTCCTTCGTGCATTTCTACGAGGGAGGGTTTAGGGATAAGGGGCACTTGGCTTTGGGCATAGGCTGGCACCACCTGTAGCAGCGGCAAAGCAAGCAATCCCAACAAAAATGGGGATACTCTTCGGGCCATGCGAATCTGTTTGTTTTTACGTATCTGACACAAACTTACTCAAAACCCCCAAATTATCCAATTATCAGTTACCTTTGTATTTCTGACGATAGCCCATGAAGAAAACCTTTCTCACTTTTTGTATTGTCGCTGCATTTTCCTTCGGGGTGGCCCAACACCGGGTGGCTATCCCCCAAATCATCAACTATAACAACAGCCAATACAAGGGTGGACTGCAGAATTGGGATATCGCCCAGGATTCATACGGCATCATGTACTTCGGCAATAACGAAGGGCTGCTCACGTTCAACGGTAGGTATTGGAATATTTTCCCGCTACCCAATGCAACGGTGGTCCGTTCGGTAGCCATCGACAAAAACAACCGGATATTCGTTGGTGGGCAGGATGAACTGGGTTATTTTGAAGCGGATACTATGGGGCGGTTGCAATACCATTCCTTGGTTAATCTTATCCCCGAGGCCGCGCATAAATTTGCCGATGTATGGAACATTGCCGTGAGGGGTAATGAAGTGTTCTTCAGAACCAATACCAAGATCTTCCACTACAAGGACGGACACATGACCGTGGATAATGCGACCACCGAATGGCAATTCCTCGGCATGGCCGAGGGAGCCTTGTATGCACAGGCCATGCACCAGGGCATCATGCGGTATGACGGAGGGTTTTGGAAACCGCTGACCAACCATCCCGACTTAGAAACAACCGTAATAACGGGTATCATGCCTTACAGCCAGGATACCCTGTTGGTAACCACGCTAAAAAACGGGCTTTATTTCCTTACCCACAATACGCTCATCCCGAAAACAACGCCACTGGACGAATTATTCACAGCAGATCGCATTTATTGCGGGTTACCGCTCAACGCGGACTGGTTCGCCTTTGGCACCACATCAGCCGGTGTATTGATTATGGACCGTGCGAATACGCTGGTGCAGCAATACGTTTATGGCGAAGGGCTCCAAAAAAACAACGTGCGTAAGGTATTCATCGATCGCAACCAAAATCTTTGGTTGGCACTTGATGATGGGATTGATTTCATCGCTGTAAATAGTGCGGTGAAGTACATCCACCCCAACAAAACAAACCCCACAAGTAGCTATGCCATCCGACTTTTTAACGGACGATTGTATATCGGCACATCCAATGGTCTGTATGTATCTCCCGTGGATGCCAACCAATCAGACATCAGTCTTTCCAACGCGGATTTCACCGAAGTGCACCATACCGACGGACAGGTGTGGGGACTCAATGAAGTAAACAACCGATTGCTGATGGGACATGAAGACGGCGCGTTTGAAATTGTAGGTGGGGTAGCCCGCAACATTTACAGTGTACCGGGCACTTGGTTATTCCAACCCGTATCTCGGGTCTTTCCCACCCCCAACGTGATTGCAGGCACTTATCTAGGCCTTCAACGCCTTACGTTCAACGACGAACAGGGTTTCTTAAATGCCGGGCGTGTAGAAGGACCGTATGAATCCCTGCGTTTTATCCATTATGACGAAAGCCAACATGCGGTCTGGGCCTCACACCCCTACCGGGGCATTTTCAAACTGCTATTATCAGAAGATTACAATACGGTAACCCATTCGAAAACCTATACCGAAGCGGACGGGCTGCCCTCTACATTATATAATTATCTTTTCCTTATCAAAAATAAAGTCACCGTAGCCACCAATGATGGCGTCTATGAATACGATGCGGCTACGGACAGTTTTATCCCTTCGTCGGTGTTCTATCAACAATTCAAGGGTATAGAGCTACAATACCTGAAAGAGGATAACGATGGGAATGTATGGTTTGTTAGCCATAAGAAGCTAGGCGTAGCCGACTTCGAGGAGCCGAATGGCCAAGCCCCATTTACCATCACCTATTTCCCTGAACTGAATGGTAAAGTACTAGGTGGCTTCGAGACGGTTTATGCAATAAATGAAGAGAACATCTTTATCGGGGCGAACAAAGGTGCCATACACCTTAATTACAAGCGGTATAAATCAGCAATCAGTCGGCCCGATGTGCTGCTTAGCCGGGTAACGTTAACCGATGGCGACAAGCAGGAGCAAATCTTGTACGGTGGGCACCAAACAAACGAGATTACGCCCCCCACCTTGGATTACCAATCCAACTCCTTTCATTTCTCGTTTGCTACCACGTTGTATGACCAACAAGATAACGTGGAATTCAGCTATATGCTGGAAGGGTTTGATAACGGATGGTCTACATGGAGCAACCGCAGCGAAAAAGAATATACGAACTTGTCGCCCGGCCACTATGTTTTTAAAGTGAAATCGAGGAATGCCAAAGGGAACGAATCAGCGGTGAGCAACTACCCTTTCGCCATAACCCCACCGTGGTATGCTAATACGGTAAGCTATGCCATATATAGCATGTTAATCAGCCTGCTTATTTTCCTACTGTTCAAATGGCAGAAACGGAAACTACAACAGAAACATGAACGGGAACTATACCTCAACCAATTGGAGCTGGACCGACGGGAAAAAGAGGTCGTACGGCTGAAAAACGAAAAACTGGAAACCGAGATTGACTTCAAAAATAAAGAATTGGCCAATATGACCATGCATTTGGTCCAACGCGGCGAAGTACTCGCCAAAATCAAAGAGACCATTCTGTCCGTAATCAAAAAACACGACTTTAGCGACAGCTCCATCAACTTTAGGCAGCTTATCCGCCTCATCCGCAACGCGGAACGAACCGATGAAGACTGGGAACAATTCAGTGTGCATTTCAACCATGTTAACGAAGGCTTCTTTACCAACCTCAAAGAGCGGTATCCCGATCTTACACCCAACGAACTTAAATTGTGCGCATTCCTTCGAATGAATCTTTCTTCGAAAGAGATCGCCCAATTGATGAACATTACCATCAAAGCCGTGGAAGTCGGCCGATACCGATTACGCAAAAAGCTTCAACTCGAGCCCGAGCAAAACCTCTATGAGTTTTTGTTACATATCGCAGCTAAAAATTAACCTTTCCAACCAAATAGCCCGAATAATTTGTAATAAAATAATAATCAACCAATTACGAGCTTGCTGTAGAGGCATTGTAGGCCTAAAACAACTTGATATGGGCTTCCTTGAACCTCCTTGTAGGGGTATTGTAGCCTAAGGTCATCGGTGGATTAAGGATTCAACCATCTAGTTTTGTTTCGCGGTCTCGCTATAGGGCGGAACGCATCGAACCAATTTTTTTAACCCTTAATAATAGCAGATATTATGAAAGAAAGAGTTTTACATGCATTGATGGTGCTATGTATGTGCTTCTTGCCATCTGCATTGGCCGCCCAAACCTTCCAGGTGACAGGTACAGTAACGGCAGCAGCAGACGGCAAGCCCCTTCCGGGTGTAACCGTGACGGTACAAGGTACAAATACCGCTACTAGCACAGACGAGTCGGGCGCCTACTCGATTACAGTGTATGAGGTGGGTGCTACGCTCGTATTCACACAATTGGGTATGACTACGCAAGAGCTGGTGGTAACTGCCAGCGGAACCATCAACGTGGCATTAGAGGAAGATTTAAGTACACTGGAAGAGGTGGTTGTCATTGGCTATGGCACACAGAAGAAAAGTGTGGTAACCGGTGCAATCACGAGTGTACGTGCTTCCGACATCGAAAATCAGGTGGTAGGCCGCTTAGAAACCGCTCTCCAAGGGCGTACATCCGGCGTAACCATAACCACCAATTCGGGTGCGCCCGGATCGGGCGCTTCCATTTTGGTCAGGGGGGTAACAACGATGAATAATAATACACCACTCTATGTAGTGGACGGCGTGGTTGTAGATGCCGGTGGCATCGATTACCTCAACACTTCAGATATTGCATCCATCGAAGTGCTAAAAGATGCGGCATCAGCAGCCATCTATGGTACACGAGCAGCCGCCGGGGTAATCTTGGTGACCACCAAAAAAGGTAGTGCAGGCGATATGGCTGTTAACTACAATGGCTATTATGGCACACAAGCTCCTGCCAAAAAACTCAACCTATTGAATGCTGCCGAATATGCAACCATACGCAACGAAGCGTCGCTCAACGATGGAGGCGGCATCATTTTCCCTGAACCAGCTGCACTGGGCGAAGGAACGGATTGGCAGAGCACCATATTCGAAAACAATGCGCCGATTCAAAATCATGAGTTGAGTATCAGTGGTGGGAATGACCGTTCCACATTCTACACCTCGTTTGGTTATTTCGGACAAGACGGCGTAGTTACGCCGGAAATTTCAAACTATGACCGGTATAACGCGCGTATCAACTCGGAACATCGCATTAAAAGCTGGCTACGCTTCGGCGAAAATTTAGGCTATTCCTATATCAACAGCCAAGGTTCGTTAGCTACAAACAGTGAGTTCGGTGGACCTTTGAGTTCGGCCATCAATCTAGACCCGTTGACGCCATTTATCATGACGGATCCTGATTTGCTCTCCCAACCTCCCTATAGCAACCAGACTGTGGTAAGGGATGCCAACGGGAACCCGTATGCGATATCCCAAAACGTAGCGCAGGAAATGACCAATCCATTAGCCTATTTGGACACGAGATTAGTGAATTACAACTGGTCTCACAATATTGTGGGAAATGTCTTTGTGGAAATCGAGCCGATTAAAGGGCTTCGTATCCGGTCTACAGTGGGTACTAAACTAGCTTGGTGGGGAGGCGAAAGTTTTGACGGCATTTACTATTTGAATGCTGCTCAGAATAGGTCTACAACAGCTTTTCATCGGAACAGAAACCAAGGGCTTAATTGGAACATTGAAAATATCGTCTCCTATACCCGGGAGATCGAAGCGCATAATTTCACCGTATTGCTTGGACAGGGAGCTTATGTCGAGAACATAACAAGCGGCCTCAACCTCACATTTAACAATATACAAGCCAACAACTTCGACGAGGCGACATTCAATTTAAAGGTGCCCACCGCTGAAAGGCTTGCCGACGCTTACGATGGGATTACACACAATTTATCCTCTCTGTTTGGCCGTGTGATATATAACTACAACGAAAGATATCTATTTACAGGCATCGTGCGCCGAGACGGTTCTTCGAAATTTGGGCAGGACAGGAAATATGGTATCTTTCCATCAGCATCGGTCGGATGGGTCGTGACCAACGAAGATTTCTGGCCTACCAACAACTATTTAAATGCACTTAAGATTCGAGCTTCATATGGTGTCGTAGGTAACGATGCCAGTAACGGAGACTTCCAATTCATTCCCACCATCGGAATGGGGGGCGGAAGAAACTATGTATTTGGTATCGATAACATGTATATCGGTGCCAGTCCAAACGCCCCGGCAAACCCCTTGTTGGCTTGGGAAGAAACCAGTCAATTGAATATCGGTACCGATGCCACGTTATTTGGTGACTGGACGCTTGGTTTCGATTGGTTCCAAAAAAAGACCTCTGGTATACTCTGGACATTGACCATCCCGGGTTACGTGGGTGTGGGCGACCCAACTGTAAATTTGGCCGACATGGAGGCTTCGGGAGTTGAACTCGAATTGGGCGTCCGCAAATCTTTTGGTGACTTTCAGCTGAATGTTAATGGGAATCTGTCTCACGCGACCAACAAAGTAACCTATTTAAGCGACGATTTAGACTTTCATGAACGCGGCGCCGGTGGTATCCAAAACTTTGTACATGGCCTTCAGCGTACCCAAGTTGGACACCCTTTCAACTCATTCTACGGTTACGACATATTGGGCGTCTTTCAGAATCAAACCGAAATCGATGCATACGTATCGTCCGAGGGCAACAAAATACAACCCAATGCCAATCCAGGAGATTTTAAGTGGGCCGATTTGGATGGCAATGGCGCTATTGACGCAGAAGACCGTAAATTTTTGGGAACGGCAATCCCAACACTCAACTATGGCCTAACCATCAACGCAGCGTACAAAAACTTCGACCTACTGGTATTTGGCCAAGGGGCCGCAGGCAATAAAATTTTCCAGGGCTTAAGACGTTTGGATATTACCAATGCAAATTGGCACAACAAAATCCTCGGTCGCTGGACAGGTGAAGGCAGTAGCAACGACCGCCCACGAGCTACATTGGCGGATCCGAACCAAAACTATTCGAAACCATCTGATTTCTACCTGGAAGATGGCGCGTACCTACGTATTAAGACACTGCAACTGGGGTATACCTTACCTTCTGCCCTGACCGGAAAAATCGGAATCCGAAAAATCAGGACATACGTAAGCAGCAATAACCTGTTTACCCTAACCAGTTACACGGGCTATGACCCCGAGGTTGGCGGCGGGTCGGACGTATGGGGTATCGACACAGGTGTGTATCCCCAGGCGCGCTCGTTTCTCTTTGGTTTAAATCTCTCCTTGTAAACCTCAAAATAAGATAAGATCATGAATAAAATTGTTCAATTATATATAGCGGGCTTGGTCATGATAATGGTTGTCGCCGGCTCCTGCTCCAAAGAGTTCCTTAACCCCGATCCAAAGGGTACGCTCATGGAAGAAACCTATTACAGCAATCCCGAAGAGGCTTTCGCGGGATTGGTGTCGGTCTATGACCCCGTGGGCTGGCAAACGGCTGTCACATATTTTAATTTCGGCGCACTAAACGCAGCCTCCGATGACCATGTCGCCGGCGGTGGCGGCCCCAACGATATGGAAACCTGGCAACGCTGGAGCAACTATACGCTTAACGCGTCCATCGGTCCGCAACAAGATTACTGGGACCGCAACTTCACCGGTGTATCGCGCGCTAACATTTTCATCAAGAAGTTAGAAACGGGGATACCGGGACTGAGTGAAGCATTGGCGGCACGGTACCTTGCCGAGGCAAAATTCCTTAGAGGGTACTATTATTTCGACTTGGTGCGGTTGTTCCGCAATATACCGTTCTACATCGAACCACTGACCACCGACAATATGCGGGAGCAAACGCAGGTTGCACCGGAGGTTGTATACGCACAGATTGAACAGGATTTAAAAGACGCTATCGCCGTACTACCTCCCACGGTACCGGCAGCAACCGAAGGTGGACGAGTAACCAAAGGGGCAGCCCAAGCGCTGCTGGGCAAGGTGCTCGTATACCAGAAAAAATGGAGCGAAGCGGCAGCTCAATTGGCGGAAGTGAACGGGACCCCAGGGGGGACCAGCCAATACGGTTACCATCTACTGGATAATTTTGAGGATATTTTCAGACCTGACAATAAGTTCCATTCCGAGGCGATCTTCGAAATCGTACACTCCGCCGTTGGCGCACTTGATTGGGGTGCTTGGGGCGTATTCTACGGCAACGTAGCCACGGTGATGTTTGGTCCGCGGGGATATAGCGGCCCGTCGTATTATTCTGGTTGGAGTTTCTGCCCGATCACGAAAGAACTCTATGATTTGATGCATCCCGACCCTCGCTTCAAAGCAACCGTGGCTGATGTGGATAGTTTGGAAAAAATCGGGGAAGCCCAGTATGAAAAGGGGTATATGAATACCGGCTGGTTTATCCAGAAATATGCCCCCCTCACGGCGTTCGCGGCCACTAACGGCGTCCGCGAGTTAAATTATCCGCAAAACTACATTGAGATTCGGCTCGCCGACACGTATCTCCTCGAGGCCGAAGCGCTAGTAGAAAGTGGCCAAGCCGGCGGAGCCGGCAGTCGCGCATACCAACTGCTCAATGCGGTCCGTGACCGCGTAAACCTTGGCCCTATTGAGGCCACGTTGGAAAATATTTTCCTGGAACGCCGCAAAGAGCTGGCGACGGAAGGCCACCGTTGGTATGACCTTGTCAGGTCGGGGCGGGCCCCAGCGGCACTGGGTTCACGTGGCTTCGTGGCCGGTAAGCATGAAATACTGCCCATCCCCTATAACGAGTTGCTGAATACGCAATTGGTACAGCATGAGGCGTACAAATAGGATGACGAGCAGTGGATAACAATTAACTAAACAGTGATGAAAAGAATAGTAACCGCACACCCCCTCAAAACAATGGTGGGTGGGCTCTTAATAGCCGCCATTGCCCTGCACGGCTGCAGGGAAGAAAAGTATTACCTAGGAAACATCCCTACACCGGATTTCGAAATACAAGCAGGTGAAGATGCCAATACGCTGGTATTTGTAAATAAAACCCCCGGCAGCTCTATTGCCTATTGGGAAACCAGCACCGGACAGAAATTCAAAGGCGACAACGTATCGGCGCGCTTTACATTTGAAGGAGAGTATGACGTCACATTGACGGCCGTAACACCTGGCGGTACGGCAATCACCACCAAACAAGTTTCGATTGCCCAAAGCGACCCGACCGCCTGCAATCCCGACCGCCCACTTGGTTTCATCGCCGGATGTACCGAAAAAATTTGGCGCTACAATCCGGAAGCCGGTGCATTTAAGGTAGGCGACCAAGGCCCCGATGCGGGCAACTGGTGGGCAAGCACCGCCAGTGACATTACTGGCCGCGCCTGTGAATTCAATGACGAATTCACCTTCCATTTCAACGCCGAAGGAACGTTTGTCTATGATAATAAAGGCGATTTCTATGCCGACTCCTACCTAGGCAGTAACACAAATTCTTGCGAGCCAGCCGTCAACCTGACCGGCGACCAAGCTACGTGGAACTCTGGCACATTCAAGTTCTCGATAATCGAAGGAACCGGTGTAAATGGCCTCGGTCAATTGGTGTTGACCGGCAAGGGTGCCCACATCGGCATCAAAAAGGCTCATAATGGCGGGGAAACGCCAACCGGCCCGGTGGGTAATTCCGTAACATATGATATACTCGCCATGGAACAGAATGCAGGTGGTAAAGGATACGACGTCCTCAAAATCGGTGTGAACATCGGTGGCAACAACTGGTGGACGTTTACATTACGTTCTGATAGTTGATATCGATACGAGCAAGCCGATATGATATCGGCTTGCTATGGATTTTTTTAAATACGTTACATGAACAATTATCACATGACCAGCTTTTTGTTACTGCCATTGTTGCTCGTTTCCTGTGGGAAGGAATCGAGAACGCCGAATATCCCAAACCCCAAACCGCCACAGCAAAAGGAATATACTTTTGCTACTACACCCGTATGGGCGGATGAATTTGACTACGAAGGGCTTCCAGATGAGGACAAGTGGGGGTATGACGTAGGATCGGGAGGTAATGGCTGGGGTAATAACGAACTACAGTTCTATACCGAAAAACGCATTGAAAACATACGGGTTGGTGATGGTTTACTTACCATTACGGCCATCAACGAAGAACACGAAGGGTTGGCATATACTTCGGCCCGATTAGTGAGCCGAGGGAAAGCAGATTTCCTTTATGGCCGTTTCGAGGTTCGTGCCAAAGTGCCGCAGGGCGTGGGTACCTGGCCGGCAGTATGGATGTTGCCCACAGACTGGAAATATGGCGGCTGGCCCGCATCCGGTGAAATTGACATCCTCGAACATGTTGGATACGATCAAGATGTAGTCCACATCAGCGTTCACACGGAGGCGTACAACCATGTTATCGGTACGCAGAAGACCTCCACAAAGAAAATCGAAAACGCGACGACCGATTTCCATCGTTACCGTGTAGACTGGACACCAGCTTATATACGTGGTTATGTTGACGACGTACAGATCTTCAATTTCCAGAACGAGGGGAAGGGCTATAAGGTATGGCCGTTCGACCAACAGTTCCATTGGTTGATTAACTTGGCGGTGGGTGGCAATTGGGGTGGCCAAAAAGGGGTCGATAAGACTGCTTTCCCCGCTCGCATGGAAGTAGATTACGTAAGAGTATACCCGTTGGTAGCGCATTGAACTGCAGCCCCGATGCGTGCGATTTCCAACGGACGGAATTACCGCAATGGACGCGGTATCGCAAAGTATCAAATTTGAAAATTATATATTAATTTGAGATGATGGCACCCAAAAACCTGACAAGATTCACCACGGCCTTTCTCACCATATTAATGCTCCTGTCATATGGCTGCACCTCTTCCCACCGAGGGGTTGAAAACTGGCTCACCAATACCCACGATGGGTCGGTATTGTTTGAAAAACAACCGGCCATTCCGCTTGATACTGGTAACATTACCAGCACCCAGAGCATTCGAATCGACGGCGACCAAAATTACCAAACCATCGATGGCTTTGGCTTCACACTTACTGGCGGCAGCGCGTACCACCTCATGCGGATGTCACCCGATGCGCGCGCGTCGTTGCTCCACGAACTTTTTGGCACAGCAGGCAACGACATCGGCGTGAGTTACCTCCGAGTGAGTATCGGGGCTTCCGACCTGAATGCCTTTCCCTTTTCATACAATGATTTGCCCGATGGCCAAACGGACACCGAGATGGTCCACTTTGACCTTGGTCCCGACCGCGATGACGTGATTCCTGTATTGACAGAAATCCTCGCCATTTATCCCGAACTGAAAATTATGGGCTCTCCATGGTCGCCACCCACGTGGATGAAGACGAACAGCGACACACGCGGCGGGAGTCTTATAACCGAATATTACCCTGCCTATGCAAAATACTTTGTGCGTTATATCGAGCAGATGCATGCCGAAGGTATCCGCATCGACGCCGTTACCGTACAGAACGAACCCCTCCATCCCGGAAACAACCCCAGCTTATTGATGCTCGCCGACGAAATGGGCGAATTTGTAAAAAACCACTTAGGGCCAGCATTTGAACAAGCAGGTATCGACACGAAAATCATCATCTATGACCATAATTGCGACCGGCCGGATTACCCCATTAGCATATTAGATGATCCCGAAGCAAAGAAATATGTAGCCGGTTCAGCGTTTCACCTCTATGGCGGTACCATCGATGCACTCGCTACCGTGCATGAGAAGCATCCGGACAGGGAGTTACATTTCACCGAACAGTGGATGGGTGCTCCGGGTGACCTTTCTGTTGATATGCCATTCCATATCAAACAACTGACCATTGGCGCCACGCGCAATTGGAGCCGGACCGTATTGGAGTGGAACCTGGCGAATGGGCCAGACCATAAACCACATACGGACCGCGGCGGCTGTGACAGATGTCTCGGTGGCATCACCATTAGCGGCGACGAGGTGATCCGAAACCCAGCATACTACGTGGTGGCCCATGCAGCCAAATTTGTCCGCCCGGGTTCCGTACGCATTGCGTCCGACGAGATCGACGGACTGCCCAATGTGGCATTTATCACCCCAAAGGGTGATATGGTATTAATTGTATTAAACGAAAGCAACGCCACACAGACATTCTACGTAAAAAGCAAAAAACAACAATTCAAAGCGACACTCCAACGAGGAGCAGTGGCAACCTATATTTTCTAAAACGGCGTACACCATGCGAAAGACACATTCCCTTATCCTTTTTTTATCGGTTATTGCACTAGCTGCGTGCGACTCCGGTTCCCGCACGAGAAACTTCCTCAGGGCACAGAACCACCATATCGTAAACATCCAGGGCGACACCATCATCCTCCGCGGCATGGGACTTGGTGGGTGGATGCTCCAAGAGGGGTATATGTTCGGGCTGGGTTTCATTGGGCAACAATACCGTATCCGCGAACACATCGAGGATGTTATCGGTGCCGAAGAAACAGCGCGGTTTTATACGGCATGGCTCGCTAACCACACCCGCAAGGTGGATATCGACTCCATGGCGGCGTGGGGATTCAATTCCATCAGATTACCGATGCATTACAACCTTTACACGTTGCCGGTGGAAGAGGAACCCGTAGCAGGCGAGCAGACCTGGCTGGACATTGGCTTTGCCATGACCGATAGCTTGCTTGCGTGGTGTAAAGCCAACAGCATGTACCTTATCCTCGATCTGCATGCCGCCCCGGGTGGACAAGGCAACGACCTCAACATTTCCGATCGGGACCCCAGCAAACCGTCGTTCTGGGAAAGTGAGGAGAACCGGATTAAAACTATCGCCCTTTGGCGTAAACTTGCCGAACGTTATGCCAATGAAGAATGGATAGGTGGGTACGACGTACTTAACGAAACCAATTGGGGCTTTGAAGACTCCACGGATTTCCGGGGTACGTCAGAAAAGACCAACGCTCCACTGCGCGAATTCCTGGTAGATGTAACCCGTGCCATCCGTGAAGTGGACACCAACCATATCATTTTCTTGGAGGGTAACGGTTTTGCCAACAACTATAATGGTATATTCCCAAAATGGGACGATAATCTTGTATTGAGTTTCCACAAATACGGTAACCCCAATGTGAAGGAATCCATTCAGCGCTTCATCGACCTGCGTGATGAGCACAATATCCCCCTTTGGCTGGGCGAATCGGGCGAGAATTCAAACACATGGTTTACCGAGGCCATCGAATTATGTGAAGCCAATGGCATTGGCTGGGCATGGTGGCAAAACAAAAAGATGGGCATCAACCAGCCCCTCGAAATCAAACAGCCCACTGGTTACGGAAAGCTGCTGGACTATTGGGCGGGAAAGGGAGAAAAGCCATCACACATAGAAGCGCGCCAAACACTCAATGAGTGGTTGGAAAACCTCAAACTGGAAAACAACATCTTCCACCGCGACGTGGTGGACGCGATGTTCCGACAAGTTTACGCACATGATGCGATACCCTACGGAAAGAACAAGATAGCATCGGGCACGGTATTACCAGCGGTCGATTTCGACATGGGTCGGCAGGGAGTTGCGTATTACGATACCGACACCGCGAGCTATCACTATACCCCCGGCATGGATACGCAGGGCAACCGCGGCCGCAGCTACCGCAATGATGGGGTGGATATCCGCTTGGATTCAACAGGCCACCATATTTTCCACATCGAAGACGGTGAGTGGCTGCAATATACCATAGATGTAGTGGATGAAGGAATCAACCGTTTGTCGCTAATGGTAGCTAGCGATTCGGTGGGTGGGGAAATCAATTTACATATCGATGGTCAGGTATTGGCACGCCCCACCACGGTGCCGGTTACCGGAGGGACCCGGCAGTGGATACCGTTACCGGTGGAAATCCCCCAACTGACGCGAGGGACGCATGTACTGCGCGTACAGGCCGCTCGTGGTGGTTTCAACTTCAAATCAGTTGCATTCGGGCCATGACGCCCGAATGCAACAAACGTTATTCCAATACCACTGCTGTTCCGCTGGCAGTTACCATCAGCATGCTACTACCACTGCCTAAGGTTTCGTAGTCAAGGTCTACTCCCACTACTGCATTCGCACCCAAGGAGGCAGCATATTGCTGCATTTCGTAGATGGCGGTTTCTTTTGCTTCGCGCAGTACTTTTTCGTATGAGCCAGACCGGCCACCTACGATGTCGCGTATCCCAGCGAAAAAGTCCTTGATAAAATTGGCTCCAATGATGGTCTCGCCGCTGACCAAACCAATATATTTTACAATCTTTTGTCCTTCCACTTGCGGCGTCGTTGTAACAAGCATAGTCGTTTTTCTAATTTTGACGCAAATGGAAGGAAAAAGTTACGGTACGGCCACATTAGTCGATTCGCAAGAAATTACCTGCGCTGTCGAATTTTAGCTCCATACCGTTAGAGAGGGTAATATCCTGCCCGCGGTCATCCAGCTCCCAATCGCGGATAAAATAGTCGGGATAATTGGCTTGCACATAGGTCAGTATTTTTTCGGGCACGACACTGTCCGGCAATTTACTCATGCCTTCCACGCCGGTGATTTTCCCCTTCTTGTCGAAATCCAGGTTGATATCGCCGCTGAGGTAAACATCATATGTGGTTTTCAGGTCATCGCGCTCTTTCACCACTTGAAGGATTTCGTGGTCTGGGAAATGTTGTGCAATAAAAAGCTGGGCCTCCTTCGGAAGACCCTCGGCAGAAACGATACTTTCCTTATCGCACGCTGCAAAGACCATCAAAACGACGGCGAAACTGAATACTGAATAGATTACTTTTTTCATGACTACTATGTTCTGTTGTTCTTAATTTTATACCAAGACAACATCATGGAGGGTTACCCTTACGGTCACATGAAAAAAATAATCAAATAAAATCAAGCCCCCTTAACCACGCGATCAAGAATATTGATATACAGACCGATGCCTTCACCTATTTCATCCAAATGAATAAACTCGTCCGCCATATGAGAACGAGCGGAATCACCAGGGCCGAGTTTGAGTGAGGGGATATCAAGCAGCGCTTGATCGCTCGTGGTTGGTGAACCGTATGTAGTACGGCCCAACGCCAATCCTGCTTGAACTACTGGATGGTCCTTGGGTATCGACGACGGCTTGAGCCGCACCGAACGGGGCTTCACCTCACAACTTACGTGTTCACGGATAATATCAAGTACCTCCTCATTACGGTAGGCGTCCGTCACACGGATATCCACAACGAACTCGCATGTGGCGGGCACCACGTTATGCTGGGATCCGGCATGGATTACGGTGACACTCATTTTGATGGCACCAAATTCGTCAGATGTTTTCGGAAAGCGGTAACTAGTAAACCACTCAATATCCTTTAAGGCCTTATAAATGGCGTTATCGCCCTCCTCGCGCGCCGCGTGGCCCGCCTTTCCGTGGGCAATGCAATCTAGTACCATCAGCCCACGTTCGGCTACCGCTAGCTGCATCAACGTAGGCTCCCCTACGATGGCAAAATCCAACGGTCCCAGATCTGGTATAACCAATTCCAGCCCATTGGTACCCGAAATCTCCTCTTCTGCTGTCGCAGCGATGCAAAAATTGTAAAGCAGATCTTCCTGGCCATAAAAATGCAGGAACGTAGCAATCAGAGACACAAGACACCCACCCGCATCATTGCTACCCAAGCCGTACAGTTTACCATCGGCCACATCGGGTGAAAAAGGATTACGCGTGTATCCCGTATTGGGTTTCACCGTGTCGTGATGGGAATTGAGCAGAATGGTAGGTTTACTTGAATCGAAAAACTTGTTGTATGCCCATATATTGTTCATCTTCCGAAACGTCCGTACGCCACGCTGCTGCAGGAAGCGCTCGATAACATCCGCTGTCTGGTTTTCCTCCTTGCTGAATGAAGGTATGCGAATCAGATCACGTAGGAGACCAGTACTATCTTGCACTAGTTTCTCAATCATTATAAAGTCCTCCGGCTTTGCGTGCAGACAATTTGATCCCCTTGATGAAGGCCGAACTGAATCCATTATGTTCCATTTCATTCAGTCCAGCAATCGTACAGCCTTTGGGCGACGTCACCTTGTCGATTTCTCCCTCGGGATGGCTTTGTGTTTGCAAGAGCAGGTCGGCAGCGCCCTTGGCTGTCTGCACCGCCATTTTCAGTGCATCATGCGCGTGGAACCCGATTTCGACTCCCCCTTGTGACGCAGCCCGGATACTGCGTAGGAAAAATGCAATCCCGCATGCGCATAAAGCCGTTGCCGAGGTCATGAGATCTTCGTTGAT
>CAZTJY010000023.1:23244-36048 GCA_964613725.1 uncultured Parapedobacter sp.
GCACCGACCGTTTCAAACATGGTCGTAACGCTTTCCAGTTGCTCGTCAGAGGCATTATCCGAGGCGATACAAGTCATCGACTGACCAATAGCAATGGCCGTATTGGGCATCGCTCGGATAACCTGCACATTGTTCCCCAATTTATTCCTTACATCTGCACAGGTGACCCCCGACACGACTGATACAACCAACTGCTTTTCGGGTGAAATGGCAGGAGCAATTTCTTCGAGTACAGTTTTAAGTTGCTGTGGCAAAACGGCGAGGACAATTACGCGGGCATCATAGATGGCCAACTTATTGTTATCGCTCACGTTGAACCCCTTGGTAGCCTCGTCACTCAGTAACTTGAGGTTACGTCTTGTCAGGGTAATATCCTCCGGCGGGCAATAGGCTTTTTTTACCAATCCTTTGGCCAAAGACAGGCCGATGTTACCACTTCCGATGATTGTTATTTTGCTCATTTTATTTCGTTATAAATCGTTTGTCGAATCCAAAACCACTACAACCCTATCCCGCATCACCTAACCATGCGCGTGCCGAATCGTTGTTCATGCAATAAATGAAGGTCGTCAGCTAGACCAATGCAGACTTCACGCACGCCGTTGGCAATGGCTTCGAATGCATTATGCAACTTGGGCACCATGCCGTCGGCGACGATGCCAGCAGCTTGTAAACCCGCGAATTCGTCCGCTTTTATTTCAGGTATCACCGAATCGTCGTCACGCACATCCCGCAACACCCCTCTCTTTTCAAAGCAATACACCAAAGATGTGTCATAGCGTGAAGACAATGCAACAGCAAGTGCCGACGCAATGGTATCTGCATTCGTGTTGAGCAATTGCCCCTGTCCATCGTGCGTAATTGCAGAAAATACAGGAACGAAGCCATTTTCTATTAACGCTGTTACAGCGTCGTCATCGACTGACGTTGGCAAGATGTCGCCCACAAATCCATAGTCGATTTCTTTGACCGGTCGCTTTACCGCTTTAATGCTATTGCCATCGGCACCACTTAAGCCCAATGCATTACATTTCCGCGCTTGTAATCCGGCAACTACCTGTTTATTCGTCAGTCCGGCATAAACCATGGTCACTATCCGTAACATTGCTTCATTGGTAATACGCCGTCCAGCAACAAGTGTAGCGTCAATGCCCAGGTCGCCAGCCATCCGGGTAGCGATCTTCCCCCCCCCATGTACCAACACTTTACGGCCCCGAAGGCTACTGAATCGGTCTAGAAAGCGGCTTAACCCTTCGGGATGGTCGATAATATTGCCTCCTATCTTGATTATCCACAGTTTATCCATTGCTATATTAACATCTCGTCGTTTAACAGAATATGCCTATCGCTTCCAATCGTTCGCACGCCAATGTCATCAAACTTCGCTGAGCAGGCGTTTTAACACCACCTGTGCTGCCCACACACGGTTTCCCGCCTCGTGGATAACCAGCGATTGCGGTCCATCTAGCACTTCGCTTGCTAACTCCAAATCACGGCGAACGGGCAGACAATGCATTACCCTAGCACCGTTGGTCATTGCCAATTTATGGTTATCCAACATCCACTGCTCTTCAACCGGCAATATCTGCCCATAATCTTCGTAAGACGACCAATTCTTCACATACACAAAATCCGCACCTACCAGGGCGTCATCCAGCGAATTCGTTATCGTCGCCCCTTGTGTAAACGCGTCCGATAAAGCATATCCATCGGGATGGGCAATGGTAAAATCTACCATACCCTCTGCCTCCGCCCGGCACATCCATTCAGAAAATGAATTGGGCACCGCCTGTGGTAATGCTTTTATATGGGGCGCCCAGGCCATAACCACCTTAGGTTTCCGTGCTTCCTGCCAGTGTTCGCGGATAGTAACCAGATCCGCAAGACTCTGTAGCGGATGGCGCGTAGCGCTTTCTAAACTAATGACCGGAACACCACAGTAACTTGAAAATTTGCGAAATAAATCTTCGCTGTAATCTTCCTCGCGGTCCCGAAGTTTCGGGAACGATCGTATGCCCAATACATCGCAGTATTGGCCCATCACGGCGGCGGCTTCGCGGATATGCTCTACGGTAGACCCATTCATCGCCACACCGTCACGTGTTTCCAACGCCCAACCATCCTTATCCATATTCATTACCATGACGTCCATCCCCAGTTGCATGGCGGCCTTTTGCGTACTCAGGCGCGTACGTAAACTTGGGTTAAGGAAAACCAAACCTAGCGTTTTCCGCTTACCCAATTGTTCATAGGCAAAGGGTGCCTGTTTCAATCGCAATGCCTCGTCAACCATATTCGACAGATCGGATACATCTGCCACCGAAAAAAATTGTTTCATGCGAAATTTTGTTCTTGCTGGCTTCAGGGAACCAAACGTTTCATCAGCCCAATCTAACATCTAAAATCGTCGACCTAAAACTCAGCCAATCGCTCTTTCAAGGCTCCCAAAAAACGGTCCGCCTGAAGCCGCGTCACGTTCAGTGCAGGAAGCAACCGGATAACATTGGGCTTCGCTTCGCCCGTGAAGATACGGTTTTTGGCTAATAAATCTTTTTTTACAGTACTGAATTCACTGGGTAGTTCGATACCAATCATTAGACCCCTGCCCCGCACCTCTACGATTCGGTCGAACTTCTGGAGTTCATCGATGAGATAGCTCCCCACTTTCGAGGCGTTCTGCATCAGTTCTTCCTTTTGCATCACCTCCAAGACGGCCAACGCGGCAGCGCAAGCCAAATGGTTGCCGCCAAATGTAGTACCTAACATTCCAAACCAGGGCTTAATCTGCGGTGAAATCGCAATTCCGCCAATGGGAAACCCATTGCCCATTCCTTTAGCCATGCTATAGATATCCGCAGAAACATCGGCGTAATCATGGGAATAAAAGGTACCGGTACGGCCATAGCCGCATTGTACCGAGTCGGCAATAAACAGGGCTCCATGCCGGGTTGTCAACCTACGGATACATTGGAGGAATTCCACAGAGGCCATGCGGATACCGCCAACCCCTTGAATGCCCTCAATGATAACTGACGACACATCATCGCCGTATGCAGCAAAAGCTGCTTCCAAAGCCTCGACATCGTTAAATGGCAAAAATGTAACGTGATCGGTCCGGTTTACCGGCGCCACTATCTTCGGGTTGTCCGTAGCAGAAACCGCCAGCGACGTCCGGCCGTGAAACGCGCCGGTAAAGGCGATTACCCGCTTGCGGCCGTTAAAAAATGATGCCAACTTTAGTGCGTTCTCATTGGCTTCTGCACCCGAGTTGCACAGAAACAATTGGTAATCTGTTTTGCCGGACACGTGCCCCAGCACATCAGCCAACTGCCGTTGTAGTGGAATCTCAATAGAATTGGAGTAAAAACCAATTTGGTTTAATTGGTCTGTAATACGTTTTACATAGTGCTCGTGCGTATGGCCAATGGAAATAACGGCATGGCCGCCGTACAAATCAAGGTATTCATTCCCTTGGGCATCCCAAACCACGGACCCCATGGCCCTCACGATTGGAATCGGATTTATCGGATATACATCAAAAAGGTTCATGCTTATGCGTTAAAAATGCAAACTTAATATTAAATTATCAGGACTTAAAAGTGGAAACTTTCGATTACAAAAAAACCCGTCTCGTTTGAAGCGACACGGGTTATACTCAATCGGCAATCGTCCTTGCCTAGTCTTCCTTCTTCTCGTCCTTCGGAGCTTCTTCCGTTTCGTTCGTTTCTTCTGTTGCTTCGGCCGCAGCAGCAGATTCTTCCGTTACCGCTTGTGAGTCGGCTGCTTCGGTTGCTGCCTCCGCTGCTTCGGCAACCGGTTCCTCGACTACCTCAGCGGCGGGTGCGGTAGCACCGGCCTTCTTCTTGCCGCCGCGTCGTCGCGTAGACTTACGTTCCTTAGCCTCACCATCCTTCTTATAAATCTCATTATAATCCACCAACTCGATGAAAGCCATCTCGGCATTATCGCCCAAGCGGTTCTCCAACTTAATGATCCGTGTGTACCCGCCCGGCCGGGTAGCCACCTTTTCGGATATCTCACGGAAAAGAATCGTAACAGCTTCCTTATCTTGCAAGTAGCTAAATACGGTACGGCGCGAATGCGTCGTGTCGTTTTTTGATTTGGTAATCAACGGTTCTACATATTGCCGCAGCGCTTTGGCTTTGGCCAATGTCGTCGTAATACGTTTGTGCTTAATCAGCGAAGTAGCCATGTTTGACAACATCGCCTTGCGGTGACTAGATGTGCGCCCTAAATGGTTGAATCTTTTTCCGTGTCTCATTTTTTTTCGTTAAAATTTGTGCATACCGTTCTCGCCCAAGGCGAAAGGAATTATGCAACAGGTCGCTATAATAAAAATTTATTCTTCGTCGAGCTTGTACTTAGCCAGGTTCATGCCGAAAGATAACCCTTTCGACTTAACCAATTCCTGGATTTCACTCAATGATTTCTTACCAAAGTTCCTGAACTTCAGCATGTCCGCTACGTCATACGTCACCAACTCGGCAAGCGTACGGATATCCGCTGCTTTCAGGCAATTCAAGGCCCGAACCGACAAATCCAAATCAACCAATTCGGTTTTTAGGATCTTACGCATATGCAGGATTTCCTCATCGACTACTTTGGTTTCTTCTTTGGCTTGCGATTCCAACAACATGTTCTCATCAGAGAATAACATGAAGTGCTGAATCAAGATCTTGGCCGCTTCCTTCAATGCATCTTCCGGATGAATCGAACCATCTGTAGAGATATCTAACAGCAATTTCTCGTAGTCAGTCTTTTGTTCTACCCGATAGTTCTCTATCGTGTATTTTACGTTCTTGATTGGCGTAAAAATCGAATCGACTGCAATCATCCCCACAGGTCCGTCAACCAACTTATTCTCCTCGGCGTTGATATATCCACGACCTTTACCTATATTGAGCTCCAGCTCCAAGGTAACGGAGCTTTCCATATTACAAATCACCAAATCCGGATTCAACACGGTAAAATTACTAGAAAAGTTGGTGATATCGCCGGCGGTCACTTGATCCTGTCCGTTGATAACCATGAAAACCTTTTCCGTGTCACCCATTTCGCCCGTCTTCTTAAAACGTACTTGTTTAAGATTCAAGATGATTTCGGTAACGTCCTCCACAACACCTTTGATGGTAGAAAACTCATGCGATACACCCGAAAAACGAATCGACGTAATTGCATATCCTTCCAGTGAGGACAATAGAATACGGCGTAAAGCATTACCGATTGTCACCCCGAAACCCGGCTCCAATGGGCGAAACTCAAATGTGCCATCGAAATCCGTCGATTTCTGCATGATAACTTTATCAGGTCTTTGAAATGCTAAGATTGCCATTTATTTATTCTTAATGATTGTTTACAAATTATGCTTATACAACAAGAGCGGTATGCCCATAAATAGGCTATACTGCTCCCGTTTGCTACTTATTTGGAGTATAACTCCACAATTAAGCTTTCCTTGATATTCTCAGGGATCTCGGCGCGATCCGGGTAGTTCAGGAATTTCCCGGTAAACTCGTTTGCATCCCATTCCACCCAGCTGAATTTATTGATTTTACGTCCAGCCACGGAATCGGTGATTGCTTCGAGTGATTTAGAGCGCTCGCGCACAGCCACGATATCACCCGGACGGAGACTGTATGAAGGGATGTTAACCACTTCGCCATTTACGGTGATGTGTTTGTGCCCAACCAATTGACGGGCGGCAGAACGGGTAGGCGCAATGCCTAAACGGTAAACCGTATTGTCTAGCCGAGCCTCCAACAATTTCAAAAAAACCTCACCGGTAATACCTTGCTTGGAAGACGCTTTCGCAAACAAATTTGCAAACTGGCGTTCCAATACACCGTAGGTATATTTCGCCTTTTGCTTTTCGAGCAACTGCACGGCATACTCCGATTGTTTGCCCCTACGCTTTGAGACCCCATGTTGTCCCGGAGGGTAGTTCTTGCGTTCTAATGCTTTGTCGGGCCCGAAAATAGGTTCCCTGAATTTACGGGCGATTTTGGACTTCGGTCCTGTATATCTTGCCATATAATGATTGGTCTTAAAGTATCTTTCAGCCTATAGCTGAAGAATCTTAGCTTTAAAAAATTGTTGTATTATACTCTTCTGCGTTTCGGGGGGCGGCAGCCGTTATGAGGCAATGGCGTAATATCCCTGATCGCGGTCACCTCAATGCCTGTATTTTGCAACGTGCGGATTGCTGATTCCCGACCGGCACCCGGTCCTTTTACGAAAACCTCCACCTTCCGTAACCCCAGGTCATGAGCGACTTTGCCACAATCTGAAGCAGCTTGGGAAGCAGCATACGGCGTGTTTTTCTTGGAGCCTCTAAAGCCCATCTTACCGGCGCTCGACCAAGAAATGGCTTGCCCTTGGTTGTTCGTAAGCGTAATAATGATATTATTGAAGGTCGCGTTGATATGCGCTTGACCAACGGGCTCGATGGTTACGACGCGCTTTTTGCTGACTTTTTTACTTTTAGCCATTATATTCGTTCAATTATTATTTTGTAGCTTTTTTCTTGTTTGCAACCGTCTTACGCTTCCCTTTCCGGGTACGTGAGTTGTTCTTGGTACGTTGACCGCGAACAGGGAGGTGCTTACGGTGACGCAGCCCGCGGTAGCAGCCGATATCCATCAATCGCTTGATATTCAATTGCACTTCCGAACGGAGTGCACCCTCCACCTTAATCTCTTCATTGATGACGTTACGAATGGCACCCAGTTGTTCGTCATCCCAATCCTGAACTTTGACATCGTACCCGATGCCAGCCTTGTCTAGAATACGTTGCGCTGTGGAGCGACCAATTCCGTAAATATAGGTGAGGCCTATCTCCCCTCTTTTGTTTTTAGGTAAATCTATACCTGCGATCCTTGCCATATATATGCTAATGAATTACGATTATCCTTGACGTTGCTTGAACTTAGGATTCTTCTTATTGATTACAAAAACTTTACCCTTGCGGCGGATGATTTTGCAATCCGCGCTCCGCTTTTTAATGGATGCTCTGACTTTCATGATCTTATGTTACTTTCTAAGCAGGCTTCCCTGCGCTATTTATATCGATATGTTATTCTTCCCTTTGTCAAATCATATGGAGACATCTCCAATTTCACGCGGTCACCGGGCAAAATCTTGATGTAATGCATCCTCATTTTACCCGAAATATGGGCAATAATCTCATGCCCATTTTCCAATTCTACACGAAACATCGCATTGGATAGCGCTTCTTTAATGACTCCGTCTTGCTCGATTGAGGCTTGTTTAGCCATATAGTCTTGATTATTATCTAATTATACCCCTGTACAAACAGGGTTGCAAAGATAACCAAAAAAAATTGATTGTCAATTCTTTTTACCCAAAACTTCTTCAACGTACGCGAAGGTCGTCAAAACGTCTGGCGCCCCCCTGTGGATAGCCACCATGTGCTCATAATGTGCCGAAGGTTTGCCATCGACCGTACTCACCGTCCATCCGTCATCCCAGAACTTCACCTGCGGTTTCCCCATGTTGATCATCGGTTCAATACAAATCACCAAACCTTCCTCGAGTTTGCTACCCGTGCCTCGTTTCCCGTAATTAGGCACTTCCGGCTTTTCGTGCAGTTTGAAGCCAACGCCGTGTCCTACCAACTCCCTTACAATGCCATATCCGTATCGGGTCACATGTTCCTGTACCGCATAAGCAATATCGCCTACACGTTTGCCGGTAACAGCCTGCGCAATACCCAAATTGAGTGCTTCTAGGGTTACACGGAGCAATTGACTTACTTCGGCGGCCACCTCTCCCACGGCAAATGTATACGCCGAATCGCTGATATAGCCATTCAAATCAACGCCGCCGTCCACCGACACAATATCCCCTTCGCGGAGTTCATAATCGCCGGGAATACCATGTACGATCTGATCATTCACGGATATACACAAAGAATTGGGAAATCCATTGTAATTGAGAAATGCCGGGCGCCCACCATGATCATGAATATATTCATAGGCCAATTTATCTAATGATAAGGTGGTTACGCCGGGCCGGATGACACCTGCAATTTCGCCGAGCAACTGCGACAGTACGGTAGCCGACTCTCGCAGTTGTTCTATATCTTCAGCAGACTTGTAATATACCTTAGACATGTAAAAACTAAATGACCGATTGCGTAGAGCCGGTACTTACCGCGGAGGAACGCCCCCGGATCCGACCGGTTTTCATCAATCCGTCATAATGGCGCATCAACAAATGACTCTCTATTTGCTGCAATGTGTCCAATACAACCCCTACCAAAATCAACAAAGAAGTGCCGCCATAGAAATGAGCAAACTGATTGTTCACCCCAAAGAGGCTCGCGATTGCTGGGAATATGGCAACTATGGCCAAAAATATCGCACCTGGAAACGTAATCTTGGAAACTACGCTATCAATGTAATAGTTGGTGGCTTGTCCCGGTTTGATACCGGGTATAAACCCACCGTTCTTCTTCATGTCCTCCGACATCTGCTGCGGGTTGACCATAATAGCCGTATAGAAGAAGGTGAAAGCAATAATAAGAACAGCAAACACCACATTATACGCAACGGACGTGTAGTTACTCAAAGAGGTCAGAAAAGGCGACTGTAAATCAGGGAAAAACTGCCCAACACTCATCGGAACAAACATGATAGCCTGCGCAAAAATAATCGGCATTACGCCGGAAGCATTTACTTTCAACGGAATATACTGTCGAACGCCGCCGTACTGCTTGTTTCCAACGATTTTCTTCGCGTACTGGACAGGTATTTTACGCACACCTTGTACGACAAGAATGGTAAAGATAACCACGAGAAACAGGGCGACAAACTCGAGCAACAATGGAATCGGCCCACCGCCGCCCGTGCTCATCCGAGAGAACCACTCTGCGGTAAGGCCGCTTGGTAGTTGTGCAATGATACCAACCATGATAATTAACGAAATACCATTACCAATCCCCTTGTCGGTAATCTTCTCACCAAGCCACATCACAAACAATGTCCCCGCCGTTAGCACAAAAGCCGATAGGATCGTGAACATCGGGTCGGCAATCATCTTGGCCCCCGCATCGATTTGGGTACGGACATAAGCGATGGACTGCACCAAGGTAATGGCTAGGGTAAGATAACGCGTTATTTGCGTCATTTTTTTCCGGCCGCTCTCCCCTTCCTTCTGTAACTTCTGGAAGTAGGGAACAGCAATACCAAGTAATTGAACGACAATAGAAGCCGAAATGTAAGGCATTACCCCTAACGCAAAGATTGCCGAGCGGGAAAATGAACCGCCGGCAAACATATCCAGCAGCCCTAGGAGTCCTTCCTTAGCTTCGTGCTGAAGCGCTGCTGGGTTAACACCGGGCAACACGATATGGCACCCTATCCGATAGATCAAAAGAAATAAAAGCGTATTCAAGATACGCGTTCTGAGATCATCAATCTTCCATATATTGGTCAAGGTTGTAATTAGCTTCTTCATGTATTAAAGTTTTACAATCGAGCCTCCTGCTGCCTCTATCGCTTGCTGTGCCGAAGTTGAAAATGCATGTGCTTTTACTTCCACTTTGGCAGTCAGTTCCCCCCTGCCCAAAATCTTCACCAAATCTTTCTTGCCAACCAGCCCATGCGATGTAAGTGTATCGAAATCAATCGCCGACAACTTGAACTTGTCGACCAACCCTTGCAACACGTCGAGATTAACGCCTACATACTCAACGCGGTTCAAGTTTTTAAACCCGAATTTCGGCACCCGACGCTGCAACGGCATCTGCCCACCTTCAAATCCAATTTTGCTGCTATGGCCAGACCGCGATTGAGCCCCTTTGTGGCCACGTGTCGAGGTTCCGCCACGGCCCGAACCCGGACCGCGCCCTATACGCTTTTTAGTTTTTGTTGATCCCTCTGCCGGCTTTAGATTACTTAAATTCATCTCTATTCATATTGTGTTGTACCTTCGCTTTCACTATACAGGTACAACTATTAAACGTATATTATACCTGTTCTATTGCCACAAGGTGATTCACCTTGCGTACCATCCCGATAATCGACGGCGTAGCTTCCACTTCCACGGTGTGATTGATTTTCCGCAATCCCAACGCTTGGATAGTCCGCTTTTGGCGTTCGCTCCGGTCAATAATACTTTTGATTTGGGTAATTCTGATCTTTGCCATGATGATTATCCGTTAAATACCTTGTTTAAATCCACGCCCCGTTGCTGAGCCACGGTATACGCATCGCGCATTTTCAACAATGCATCAATGGTTGCCTTTACAACGTTATGCGGGTTGGACGACCCCAGTGATTTGGCCAATACGTCGGTTACCCCCGCACTCTCCAGCACTGCGCGCATAGCACCGCCTGCCAACACGCCGGTACCGTGTACCGCCGGCTTAATCAATACATTACCACCTGAATACTTGCCGTACTGCTCATGCGGCACCGTACCCTTGATGATAGGCACCTTAATCAAGTTCTTCTTCGCATCGTCGATACCTTTGGTGATCGCTTCGGTCACTTCCTTGGCTTTGCCAAGTCCGTAGCCAACCACACCATTCTCATCGCCCACGATAACGATGGCTGAAAAGCTAAACGTACGACCGCCCTTGGTTACCTTAGCCACGCGCTGGATGCTCACCAAGCGATCTTTCAATTCGATCTCGCTTGACTTAACTCTTTTTATATTGCTTAATGACATACTTTCAATCAATTAAAAATCCAAACCAGCTTCCCGGGCACCTTCGGCAAGCGACTTCACGCGGCCGTGATACAGATACCCATTACGGTCAAATACTACTTTACTTACTCCGGCCGCTATCGCTTTTTCAGCAATCAGTTTTCCAACCGCTTTAGACTGATCCACTTTATTTCCCGATGAAGCGAACTCTTTGCTCATCGTAGATGCGGCCGCCAACGTCGTTCCAGCCTGGTCATCGATTACCTGTGCGTAGATACCTTTATTGCTCCGATATACCGACAATCGCGGGCGTTCAGCCGATCCTGAAACGTGCTTCCTAATTCCCTGTTTTATGCGTTCCCTACGGGATACTTTATTTCCTGCCATGACAATTACTATTTTTTAGCTGCCGATTTACCTGCTTTCCTCCGCAGTTGCTCACCAGCAAATTTAATACCTTTTCCTTTATATGGTTCAGGTGCGCGCAGTGACCGAATCTTGGCTGCAACCTGACCCAATAATTGCTTGTCGATCGACTCCAATGTGATGGTCGGATTCTTTCCTTTAACCGCCGTTGTAGAAACTTTAACCTCCTTTGGCAGGATAAGTACCACTTGGTGGGAAAACCCAAGGGTAAGATCAAGCGTACTTCCTTGAGCACTGGCACGGTATCCTACACCTACCAATTCCTGGGTGGTGCTGTATCCTTCGGTAACACCTACGACCATATTATTCAGCAGTGAACGGTACAAACCATGCAACGCTTTATGCCTTTTCTGATCCGTAGGACGCTTCACCAGCAATTGACCGTCTTCCTGCTCCACTTTGATATCCCGATCGACCTGTTGGGTCAATTCACCTTTCGGCCCCTTAATCGTTACCAGGTTCTTGTCAGACACAGTAATTGTCACCCCAGCGGGAATGGCAATCGGTGCTTTTCCAATTCTTGACATGATGTGTGTTCCTCCTGATTAATATACGTAACATAAAACTTCACCGCCAACATTCTGGAGGCGCGCCTCCTTATCTGTCATCACCCCTTTAGAAGTGGACAGGATGGCGATTCCCAAACCGTTCAACACACGTGGCAAATTATCCACGCCCGCATATTTCCTCAGGCCAGGCTTACTCACACGCTTCAACGTGCGAATCGCTGGGATTTTACTTACCGGATTATACTTCAAAGCGATTTTGATGGTGCCCTGCACGCTGTCATCTTCGAATTTGTAATTGGTAATGTAACCTTTGTCGAAGAGTACTTTGGTAATCTCTTTCTTGAGGTTCGATGCAGGAATTTCAACAACCCTGTGGTTGGCCTTGATGGCATTCCTTACTCGTGTAAGGTAATCCGCTATTGGATCTGTATTCATTGATGTTATTCGTTTTGATAACGGTTTCCGTTGGGCACCTTGCCCCTGGACCTGCTATCGGTTAAAAATGTTCTACCAGGATGCTTTCTTCACACCCGGGATCTTTCCAGCCAGTGCCATTTCACGGAACGTTACCCGCGAAATGCCGAACTGACGCATATAGCCTTTGGGCCGACCGGTTAGCTTGCAACGGTTGTGCAAACGAACCGGGGACGCATTCTTGGGCAATTTGTCGAGTGCAACGTAATCGCCGGCCGCTTTCAACGCAGCACGCTTTTCGGCATACTTAGCTACCAGCCTGGCTCGCTTTACTTCACGTGCCTTGATTCCTTCTTTAGCCATTAGTCGTCGTATTTTGATTTTTGAATGGTAATCCAAATTGTTTCAACAGCTCCAACGCTTCCACGTCTGTTTTGGCACTGGTTACAAAGGTGATATCCATACCTTGTATCTTGTTGATTTTGTCGATATCGATTTCGGGGAAAATAATCTGCTCGGTGATGCCCAGCGTGTAATTCCCACGGCCATCGAAACCCTTGTCATTTATGCCACGGAAATCGCGGATACGCGGCAACGCAACAGCTACCAAGCGGTCCAGGAATTCGTACATTTTGCTGTCGCGCAGTGTTACGCGCACACCGATAGGCATCCCCTTACGGAGCTTGAAGTTGGATACGTCCTTCTTCGACCGGGTGGCAACCGCTTTCTGGCCGGTTATCAAGGTCATCTCACCAATCGCGTT
>CAZTJY010000024.1:0-35363 GCA_964613725.1 uncultured Parapedobacter sp.
TTGTACATAATTTCTATTATCGCTGACTGTCAGTTATTTAATAATTGAACGAAAGGGGGATCAAATACCCGTTTTCGGATATGCGATAAATGCTGTATTGTAGGCGTTTGCCGACAATCTGCTAGCCCAGTCTGATGGAGACTGCATTTTTATGCGCCTGTAAGCCTTCCAGTTCAGCCAACACTTCTACCGTGGGGCCAAGGCGGTGCAGCCCTTCGGGAGTAAGGTGCTGAAAGGTGATTTTTTTAACAAAGGAATCGACCGATACGCCGGAATAAGAACGAGCAAACCCACTTGTGGGCAATGTGTGATTGGTGCCAGAGGCATAGTCACCCGCACTCTCCGGTGTGTGGTGACCAGCGAATACAGATCCCGCATTCACCACTTTCCGTAGCAGGGGCTGCCAATCGTCGATTTCTATGATTAGGTGTTCCGGAGCATACCGGTTGCTGAATGCGATGGCCTCATCCAGTGTATCACACAAAACTGCATACGAGTTAGCGATGGCTTTTGCCGCAATGGCCGCGCGTGGCAATAAAGGAAGCTGCTCGTCGAGGGCCGCCTGCACCTTATCGATCAACCGCTGGTCCGTACACACCAATACGGCCTGGCTATCGCCGCCGTGCTCGGCCTGTGCGAGCAGGTCGGCGGCAATATAGGCCGGGTTGGCGGTGTGGTCCGCAATTACCAATACCTCAGAAGGGCCGGCAGGCATATCAATACTCACCTGGGTGAGGCCTTGTACCAGGCTCTTCGCCTTTGTGACGTATTGGTTGCCCGGTCCGAATATCTTGTCGACCTTGGGTACACTAGCGGTGCCATGGGCCATGGCCGCGACCGCTTGGGCACCGCCCACGAGATAAATCCGGTCGATGTGGAGCAATTGCAGGCAATACGCCACATAGCCGTTGATGCCGCCATCGGGTTGTGGCGGTGAGCAAACCACAATTTCCTTGCAGCCGGCAATTCGTGCGGGGACTCCCAGCATCAGCAACGTACTGGGTAGCACGGCGGAGCCGCCGGGGATGTATAGTCCCACCTTTTCGATAGGCCGCGGTTCACGCCAACATTTCACGCCCGGCATGGTTTCCACTACCCGTTCTTTCCGTTTCTGCGTTTCGTGGAAACGGTGGATATTGGCAAAAGCAATTTCCAGCGCGCGTTGCTGCACACGTCCGATGGAGGCAGCCAGGGTGGCGATCTCGTTGGCTTCGAGGTACAGGCGTTCTAACGTTATACCGTCAAACTTTGCAGCGTAGTTTTTGAGCGCGGCATCACCGTTAATACGCACGTCGTCGATAATGGCGGTAACCGACTGCTGTATCTCGTTCGATGGATCCGTATTACGGTCGACCAACTGTTGGATATCTTGCTCGTTAAGCGATTCGTATCGATATGTGTTCAGCATGACGTTGTTACATGATGATTTTCTCTACGGGCATCACGACGATGCCCTGGGCACCGGCAGCTTTCAGCTTGTTGATCTTGTCCCAAAAATCCTGCTCGGCGATGACGGTGTGTACCGCCACCCAGTTTTCTTCCGCCAGCGGAACGATGGTGGGGCTTTTTACACCGGGTAACAGGGCGATGATTTCACCAAGACTGCCACGCTCGACGTTGAGCACCACGTATTTCGTTTCCTCCGCGCGTAATACAGATTGGATGCGCTGGATGAGCTCTCGAACTACTGGGTTGCCGTCGATACCGTTTTTACTGATTAAGATAGCTTCCGACGTCATGACGTCGGCAAAAGGCTTAAGTCCATTGCTACGTAACGTGCCCCCGGTGGAGACGATGTCGAATATGGCATCGCTCAACTCCAATGCCGGGGAAATTTCTACCGAGCCTGAAATGATACGGATATCAGCGGATATATGGTTTTCATCGAGGTACTTTTTGAGGATGGTCGGGTAGGAGGTTGCAATGGCCTTTCCGTTCAGGTCTGCCGGCTCCTTGAACTCGCTGTGTGTAGGAACAGCGATCTTGAGGCTGCATTTGCCAAATCCTAGCCGCTGGAGGTAACGGACATTGGCCTCGGTTTCAGCGATAATATTCTCACCTACGATGCCGAGGTCGGCAATCCCGTCCTGCACGTATTCTGGAATATCGTCATCGCGTAGGAAAAGGATTTCCAGCGGGAAATTGGCAACGGTGGTAATGAGCGAGCTTTTGTAATTTTCAAACGTCAAGCCGCAGTTTTTCAAGAGCTGTACCGATTTCTCGTTGAGCCTGCCGGATTTCTGTATCGCTATTTTTAGATTATTCATGAGATTAGTATATTTTCTGGGCTACGAAACCAAGCACGCCATCGGCCATGTTAACGGTAATTCCATGCGAGTTTCAATGCGTTTTAATTATTAATACTTGGAGATAAAAACATCGGGTTTCAATTGCTTCACGTAGAAACATACAAATTACAGATCGCCGCAATGGCGATGGTGGTGTATGAATGTGGGGGCGAAAGCAATCTGCATGTTTTCTATTAATAATCCACGAAGTTGGTGGGCAAATATAGGTGGTAAATGTGGTCTGTGCAAATTTTTGTCTAAAACGTCGAAAGCAGTGTGCGTAATGTCAAGAGGGGAAATAACGACGGCATCGCAAGCAATAAATTGATAACTAGTGTGTTGATGCTTATCGGTTAATTTATAAACTGATAAATTGTTTTAATTTCCCAAAAAATGTACTTTGGCTAAAAATATGAGGTGATTATTTATGGCGAAGGATTCGACTAAACAACAAGAAATAGATACGAACAGTGCTTCCTCTTTACTGGAGGAGGGAATGCACCACGTGAATAATCCGGTATTGGACTTGCCGGAAATAGTAAAGAATTACTTGGGTCCGGTGGCGGGATACCACCAGGAAAATAACAACTATTACTTCAGCGATGGCAGTGCCTCCGTTGAAGTCAAGGTGGTCAGCGATGAGATTATCCGGGTGCGGCTCGCGCCGAGCGGCCAGTTTTTGGAAGACTTTTCCTATGCGGTGCCGCAGACCGACCAGCACGTAGCCGTTTACAATTTTGAGGAAGATCAGCATGTTTATCGGGTAAAAACCAATACGGTAACATGCGTCATCAATAAGGCTGATTTTCTGATTTCGTTCGAAGACCGCGAAGGCAAGGTGTATAATAAGGACCACTCACCGATGCACTGGGAGGAGAACCCCGACTTCGGCGGATATTACGTGTACAGTACCAAAGTAGCCATGGTCAACGAGGCGTTTTATGGGCTGGGTGATAAGCCGACCCACCTTAACCTCCGCGGAGGGCGCTTTACCAACTGGAATTCGGATACCTATTCGTTCCAGTTCAACCAGGATCCGCTGTATCGTAGCATTCCTTTTTACATCGGTTTACAGGAAGGGAATGCGTATGGGATTTTCTTCGACAATACGTTCAAGACCTATTTTGATTTTGCGGCTGAAGCGCATGACCAAACGAGTTTTTGGTCAGAAGGCGGCGAATTGCAATATTACTATATCCACGGCCCACACATGATGGACGTGGTAAAACGCTATCATAGCATTACCGGTACGCACTACCTGCCGCCGCTTTGGGCACTCGGATTCCACCAATGCCGTTGGAGCTACTATCCAGAAAGCAAGGTCCGCGACCTCGCGAAAAACTTCCGCGATCGGAAAATCCCATGCGATGCGATTTACCTCGACATCGATTACATGGACGGCTACCGTTGCTTCACATGGAACAAACGTTATTTTCCCGATCCGAAGAAGATGATTAAGGAGCTAGCTGATGATGGCTTCCGTACCGTAGTGATCATCGACCCGGGTATCAAGGTAGACGAAAACTACTGGGTGTTCAAGGAAGGGAAGAAAAACCGCTATTTCTGCCGCCGTGGCGATGATTATTTCATGGAGGGCTACGTGTGGCCGGGTCGCTGCCAGTTTCCTGATTTCACCAACAAAGAAGTGCGCGAATGGTGGGGCGGCCTGTTCAAGGAGCTGGTGGAGGCTGGCGTAGCCGGTGTATGGAACGACATGAACGAGCCGGCAGTGTTCGGTAGAGGCACCTTCCCCAATGACGTGCGCCATAATTTCGATGGGCACCGAGGCTCGCACCGTAAGGCTCATAATGTTTACGGCATGCAAATGGTGCGCGCGACCTACGATGGTCTTAAAAAACTGTTTCAGAAAAAGCGACCATTCACCATTACCCGTGCCGCCTATGCCGGCACGCAACGTTATGCATCGGTGTGGACGGGCGATAACGTTGCTACATGGGAACACCTCCGCTTAGGCGTATTACAGTTGCAGCGACTGTCCGTATCGGGATTGCCTTTCTGTGGTACCGACATCGGTGGGTTCAGCGGAGAGCCGGACGCTGAACTCTTCACCCGATGGATACAATTCGGGGTGTTCTCGCCGTTTATGCGCGCCCACTCGGCGGGCGATACGGCCGAACGCGAACCATGGAGCTTTGGCCCGGAAAGCGAGGCGCTGAATAGGAAATTCATCGAATTGCGGTATAAGTTGCTGCCATATATCTACTCGGTGTTTTGGGAACATACCAAGTACGGCTTTCCTATCCTGCGGCCAGTGACGATGGTGGAACAGCATTTGGATAGCAACATCCAGCGCGAAGAGGAATTTTGTTTCGGCGACAAGCTGCTCGTATCGCCGGTGTTGAATCCCGGTCAGCAACGTAAAAAGGTATACCTGCCCCAGGGCATGTGGTACGACTATTGGGACGATGCTTACTTCGAGGGCGGCAAGGAGCACGAGGTAGATACGCCGATTGATAAGATGCCGATATACGTCAAGGCCGGTTCGATATTGCCCGAGTACCCAGTGATGCAATACGTACATGAAAAGCATATCGAGTCACTGAAGTTGTTGGTATACCATACAGATAAGAAAACAAATTCATATCTTTATGAAGACCACGGCGATACGTTTGCATACGAGCAACATATCTATTTGGAGAAGAAGTTCGTGGTAAAAGGTAACTCAAAAGGCTTGACCATCGCCCAACAAGTCGACGGGCTGTATTCTGAGAAATACGACACATACGATCTGCATTTCATTGGCCTGCCGTTTGAGGTGAAGCAAGTGATGGTAGATGATACGGACACTGCGTTTAAAAAGAACAACGAAGGGCGCTACGTTGTTAAAGTGCCGAAGGATTTTAGAAGTATAGCTATTGCTTAACTATTAACCCCACGTTATGCAGCATTCGGTAGAAGTGTATTCGTTATTTACAGATTTTGATGTAAACCTCTTCCAGGCTGGCAAACATCACAAACTGTATGAAAAGTTTGGCGCACACGCCTTGCTGCGGAACGGCACATCGGGAACTTATTTTGCCGTATGGGCGCCCAACGCTGATTCGGTTTCGGTAGTTGGCAATTTCAACGGGTGGAATCCGCATGCGCATACATTACTTGTGCGTTGGGACGGATCGGGTATTTGGGAGGGATTTATTCCCGGTGTCGGTGTGGGTGAGTTATACAAATACCATATACGGTCCTATCAAGGTGAGACCTTGGAAAAAAGCGACCCCTTCGCATTGCGGTGCGAAGTGCCACCTAAGACGGCCTCGGTAATATCAACGACGTGGTATGAATGGAAAGACGACGATTGGATGCAGTCTCGCTATGTACACAATGGGCTCAATAAACCTGTCGCCGTTTATGAGTTGCACCTCGGATCATGGATTCGTAGTCCGGATGACCCGGCCCAACTGCTTGGATACCGGGATATTGCCGAAAAGTTGGTTTCCTATATCAAGGAGGCAGGTTTTACCCATGTAGAGCTGATGCCCATCATGGAACATCCCTATTACCCCTCTTGGGGTTATCAAGTTACCGGATATTTTGCCGCATCATCGCGCTACGGTTCTCCCCAAGATTTGATGTACCTCATCGAGGAACTGCACCGCAACGGTATCGGCGTACTATTGGATTGGGTGCCATCCCATTTTCCGGGCGATGCACACGGCTTGCACCGGTTTGACGGCACGCACTTATATGAGCATCAGGATCCACGGCAAGGATTTCATCCCGATTGGGGCTCTTATATTTTCAACTACGGTCGCAATGAGGTGCGTTCGTTTCTGATCAGCAATGCCGTATTTTGGTTGGATAGGTACCATGTAGATGGGCTGCGGGTAGACGCGGTGGCTTCCATGCTTTACCTCGACTATTCCCGCAAGGAAGGAGAATGGATACCCAATGAGCACGGTGGCCGCGAAAATCTGCAAGCCATCGGTTTCTTGAAGGAACTGAATGAGGCTGTATATGGGTATTTCCCTGATGTGCAGACCGTCGCGGAAGAGTCCACCTCCTGGCCGGGCGTGAGTCGGCCCGTGTATAGCGGGGGCCTTGGCTTCGGTATGAAATGGATGATGGGATGGATGCATGATACATTGGAATATTTCGGCCGTGATCCCTTATACCGCCAACACCACCATGGTCAGGTTACTTTCAGTATGCTGTATGCCTTCCATGAAAACTTCATGCTACCCCTTTCGCACGATGAGGTGGTACACGGAAAGGGTTCCATGATCCAGAAAATGCCGGGCGACGATTGGCAGCGGTTTGCCAACCTCCGTACGCTGTATCTCTACATGTATACCCATCCAGGCACGAAGCTGCTCTTCATGGGATGCGAGTTCGGACAGACCACCGAGTGGAATTGTAACCGGTCGCTCGATTGGCACTTGATGCAATACGAACCACATCAGGGTATGTTTGAATTGGTTAAGGCACTCAACCACCTTTACCGGGGTGAACCCGCGCTCTACGAACACAGTTTCAGCCCAGAGGGTTTTGAATGGATAGAAGCTGGTGACTCGTCCAACTCCGTACTAGCTTATGTGCGCAAAGGGGTGCAGTCAGAAGACGACCTGCTCATCATTCTGAACTTGACACCTGTGGTAAGGTACGCGTACCGCTGTGGCCTACCCAGTGAGGGTGAATGGGCTGTGGTACTCAACTCGGACCACCGCCATTACGATGGCAGCGGCATTGAGCAGTCAGCGGTTATGGCCGAACCGATTCGCTGGATGAACAAAGATTGGTCAGCCATGCTTACACTACCGCCTTTGGCAGGGCTCGTACTCAAACGTAATACCGCGCTGCAATCTGCTCGTAAACAAGTGAAGCAAAGTAGAAAAACACCGCTTTTGAAAGCCGAGGGGGCGAGCAAACCGAGCGCAAGCAAAAAAGACACGAAGAAAGACAACTGAACGCTATGGCGAAACGAATAACGCATCGGACGGGGAAACACGTCATCCATTTAAGTGCGGAATGTTATCCGGTGGCCAAGGTAGGCGGCCTAGGCGATGTGGTGGGTGCCCTGCCCAAGTACTTGAACCAAGCGGGCATCCGCACCTCGGTAGTGCTCCCGTGGTATAATAAGCCGTTTGTGCAGCAACATGCATTTGACGTGGTGTATACCGGTTCGTTCTATCAGGGATCGCGCCCACTGGAAATGACGGTGCTCAAAGCGCAAGAGGACGTATTGGGTTTCGACCTTTATCTGATTAAGATACCGGGCCTATTGGACCGCGATGACCCCTACGGCTACGCCGATGAGAGCGATCAATTTATGGCCTTCCAGCATGGTTTTTTGCATTGGATTACCGAAGCGGGGATTGTGCCGGATGTGGTGCATTGCCACGACCACCATACGGGTCTCATCCCTTTCATGATGTATTACTGCAAACAGTTTGGCGCGCTTAAGAACGTACCCACGGTGGGTACCGTACACAACGGGCAGTACCAAGGATGGATGGATTGGAACAAAGCTATCTTGCTGCCCCCGTTCGATACGTGGAAGTGGGGTTTACTTGATTGGGATAAAACCATCAATCCCTTAGCCACGTTGATTAAATGCTGCACCGCGTTTACCACGGTTTCCGAAGGTTACCTCGGCGAACTAATGACGCAGGCTAATGGCCTGGAGCATCTTTTTGCCATGGAGCGTGTCAAGGGTGTCGGCATCGTCAATGGTATCGATACCGCAGTTTGGAACCCAGCAAGTGATGCGATGTTGCCGCACCATTACCCGCTAAGCCGTGTACAATCGGGCAAAAGCAAAAACAAAGCCTTTCTCTGCGATGCCTATCGGTTAGACCCGAAGAAGCCACTTGTTGCCTATATCGGACGTTTCGCCGGCGAGAAAGGTGCGGATCTCCTGCCGGATATCATCGAGCGCCTTTTGGGTCGCGAAGGTGGGGAATTATCCTTTATGGTGTTGGGCTCGGGCGATCCGCAGGTTCAGGCAGCGATTGCCCACTTGGCCGAACGTTATGCTGGCAAGCTAGGAGCATACATTGGTTACCAAGAGGAACTTTCGCACCGTATTTATGCGGCCGCGGATTTTCTCATCATGCCCTCACGCGTGGAACCATGTGGACTCAATCAGCTGTATGCTATGCGTTACGGTACCGTACCAATCGTACGGAGTACTGGCGGGTTGAAGGACACGGTGCAGGATATCCTTGAGCCGGGAGGGTACGGCATCACATTTGCCGAGGCTAACGCAGCAGATGCTGCCAGCGCCATCGGCCGAGCACTGGAATTATACGCCAGCCCGCAACGGATGCAAAAGTTACGAAAGCAACTGATGGCGCTCGATTTTTCCTGGGATAAATCAGCCATTTCATATATAGATCTTTATCAGAAAATAACCGAATAGATTATGATTAAGCACAGTGTAATCTCCGTAGTATTGGGGGGAGGCAAGGGTACACGGTTGTATCCATTGACCGAAAAACGTTCTAAGCCAGCAGTGCCGATTGCCGGTAAGTACCGTTTGGTAGATATTCCGATTTCCAATTGCCTCAATTCCGGGTACAATCGTATTTATGTGCTCACCCAGTACAACTCGGCGTCACTCAATGCGCACATCAAAAACACGTATAATTTCAGCTTGTTTAGCAAAGGGTTTGTGGATATACTGGCGGCCGAGCAGACCAACGAAGGTGAGCGTTGGTACCAAGGCACGGCTGACGCGGTCCGGCACTTGCTTCGGTATCTCAAACACCATGATTATGAGCATGTGCTTATCCTATCGGGCGATCAATTGTACCAGATTGATTTCCAAGATATGATCCAATCGCATATTGAGGCAGGTGCCGAAATTTCTGTAGCTACCATTCCGGTGAATGCCAAGGACGCCACCTCGTTCGGTATCCTTAAATCCGACGAGGGCGGCAGCATCACCTCATTCATTGAGAAACCTAATAGTTCGCTGCTGCCCGACTGGGTATCTGAAGTGAGTGACGAGATGAAGGCCGCTGGCAGGGAATACCTTGCCTCTATGGGCATCTATGTATTCAATAAAGATGTGCTTAAACAGCTACTGGCTGAAAGCTCGGGGGTGGATTTCGGCAAGGAGCTATTGCCCGAATCCATCGGGCGCCGCAAGGTACATAGTTACCAATATCCGGGTTACTGGACAGATATCGGTACCATTAGCTCGTTTTTCGAAGCCAATATTGGTCTTACGGACGACATTCCGTCGTTTAACCTTTTCGATAAAGATACCATCTTCACCCGGCCACGCATGCTTCCACCGTCTAAAGTTTCGGGCACACGATTAGATAAAGTAGTGTTGGCCGATGGCTGTATCGTAGCCGCAGACGAAATCGAGCGCTCCGTCATAGGCGTCCGGTCGCGCATCGGTGCCGGCACGGTGATAAAGACCACCTACATGATGGGATGTGACTTTTACCAGACACTTGAAGAAATCCAACACGCCCATGAGCAAGGAATTCCATTGGCCGGCGTCGGGGAGAATTGCTACATCGAAAATGCCATCATTGATAAAAATTGTTGCATTGGAAATAATGTCCGCATTACAGGCGGTAGTCACTTGGAGGATGGGGATTTCGAGACGCACGTTGTGAGCGACGGAATTGTGGTCACCAAAAAGCGGGCGGTATTGCCGAGCGGTACGGTGATCGGTTGAGTTTTGTACCTTTGCCGCCATGGCAAATCAAGAAACAATTGTGGCGTTGGCGACGGCTACCGGAAGTGGCGCCATTGCAATCATCCGCGTATCAGGCGCGGATGCGATAGCCATCGTCAACCGGGTTTTCAAAGGCAAGGACCTATCGCGGCAGTCCACCCATACCATCCATTTCGGAACCATCCGCGATGGCGATGAGGTGTTGGATGAAGTCCTGGTGTCATTATTCATCGGTCCAAATTCCTATACCGGTGAAAACATTGTTGAACTCTCTACACACAATTCGCGCTACATCATCGAGCGGATTATCCAGTTACTGGTCAATGGGGGTGCCCGCGCAGCCCAGCCGGGCGAATTTACGCTGCGTGCCTTTCTCAATGGCAAGATGGACTTATCACAGGCTGAAGCTGTAGCCGATCTGATCGCCTCCAATTCTGCGGCATCGCACCAAGTGGCCATGCAGCAGATGCGAGGTGGTTTTTCGAATATATTGAAGCAGCTCCGCGAACAACTGATTCACTTCGCCTCACTCATTGAGCTTGAGCTGGATTTTTCGGAAGAAGATGTGGAATTTGCCAATCGGGAACAGCTCAAAAGACTGGTGCTTGAAATCACTAAGGTGGTCCGGCGGCTTATCACTTCTTTCGAACAAGGCAACGTGCTGAAAAATGGGGTGCCGGTAGTCATCGCTGGTAAACCCAATGTAGGCAAGTCGACACTGCTCAATACCCTGCTCAACGAAGAGCGTGCTATCGTATCGGATATCGCGGGCACGACGCGCGATACGATCGAAGATGAAATCAACATCCATGGGGTGTCATTTCGTTTTATCGATACGGCTGGCATACGCGACACGATGGACATCATCGAAGCGAAAGGAGTGGAGCGCACGCGCGAAAAGATGCGGCAGGCCCGCCTCATCATTTACCTGGCCGATCCGCAGCAGGACGATGTGGATGAGATCGACAGCCAAATTGCAGAAGTAGCTGCGTTGGGCGTACCCTATGTGGTGGTGGTCAACAAGACTGACCTGCTCACACAAACACACAAGCAAGTGCTGGCCGATATCAAACCCTTGTATATTTCGGCAAAGAACAACGTTGGGGTGGACGAACTGAAAGGTGAGTTGTTGCGTAAGGTAAACCTACATAACTTAGCTAGTGATGATGTGTTGGTAACGAATATCCGGCATGTGACGGCATTGCAGAAAACAAGTGAGTCGCTTGAGAAGGTGCTCCACGGCATAGACAACCCGGTTACGTCCGATTTTTTGGCGATGGATATACGGCAGGCATTGCACCACCTTGGTGAGATTACCGGCAGCGTATCTACCGATGACTTGCTTGATAATATCTTTTCCAAGTTTTGTATCGGGAAGTAAGAGTGGCTCTACAGGCAGAGCACGACTTATAGATCAATCCGGTCGCCGTGAGATTTGGGTTCAGATGCGACCGTAAATTCGGCCGGTCTGTCTGTGCGATTGAGAATAAGGAGCTTCTTCATCGGAGGGATGAGGAAACCCTGCCCTTCGCGAACGTTATACATTTCTTTTTCCACTTCAAATGTTGCCTCGCCTTTTAGGATAAAGAAAAATTGTTGGGCCGTTTGATGATAATGCAGGTTCTCGGAAGTCCCTGGCGGCATTTTCTCCTTAATGATACTCAGCGATTCGGATTGCCACAGGTGCCACCCATCGCAAGTCGCTTTCCATTGTAATTCGCTATTTGTGGTGTCCTTAACCATATCACGTGTATTTTTATCTCATTGTTGCAAAGCTAATATTTGGCGCATTAATTGGATATAAGCATGGTGGCTTGGCATAAAACCCTCCCGGCTTTGCGGGAGGTCTTATAATTTGAAATGCGTCGTATATGTGTTATCAATTGGTCGGCCTTGGCGCCCACCGATCGTATGGCGTCATATCGAAGCTGTTCACTTCGTCCATCGTTAGGCCAAGCGCATTCGCTACCCCTTCGCCGTATTCGGGGTTGGCTTTGTAGCAGTTGCGGATATGGCGTATCTGGATGAATTTGTCGGCCCCGCCCACTTGTGCGGCGGTGTTCCGGAAAAGGAGATCGGCCTTGCCGTCCGCCTTGATGATGCAAAATAGGTTGCCCGGCTGGGTGTAGTAATCCTCGTCGTCGTCGCGGAAGTTGTGCGCATAGGCCGTCCCTTCGAGTTCCAGCGGAGGTTCCTTCGTAGAAGGCTGTTCCTGCCACTCGCCATAGCTGTTGGGTTCGTAATGCTTGGCATCGCCATAATTCCCGTCCACGCGCATGGCGCCGTCGCGGTGGAAGGTATGGTAAGGGCATTTCGGCTTATTTACGGGAATCTGGAAGTGATTAACCCCCAGTCGGTAACGCTGGGCGTCACCATAGGAGAATAGTCGGCCTTGAAGCATTTTGTCGGGCGAGAAACCGATCCCCGGGACAATGTTCGTGGGGTTGAAAGCAGCCTGCTCCACATCCTGGAAATAGTTGTCCGGGTTGCGGTTCAGTTCGAACTCGCCCACAGGAATGAGTGGGAAGTCTTTCTTCGACCAGATTTTGGTAAGGTCAAAGGGATGGAACCGGTAGGTTTTGGCCTGTTCTTCGGTCATCACCTGGATACACATTTTCCATTTGGGGAACTCCTGCCGTTCGATGGCATCGAAGAGATCGCGCTGCGACGACTCGCGGTCTACACCGACCAATTTGGCCGCTTCCTCATCCGTTAGATTCTCGATGCCTTGCTGGGTGATGAAATGGAACTTAACCCAATACCGTACATTGTCTTTGTTGATGAGGCTGTAGGTGTGGCTACCGAAACCGTGCATGTGGCGGTAACCGCGGGGTATACCGCGGTCGCTCATCACAATGGTAACCTGGTGCAGCGCCTCGGGCAGCAGCGTCCAGAAATCCCAATTGTTGTTGGCGCTCCGTAAGTTTGTCTTCGGATCGCGCTTAACGGCGTGGTTCAGGTCGGGAAATTTCATGGGATCGCGGAAGAAAAATACCGGGGTGTTGTTGCCCACCAAATCCCATATCCCTTCGTCGGTATAGAATTTCAGCGCAAAGCCCCGGATATCGCGTTCGGCATCTGCGGCACCGCGCTCGCCCGCCACGGTGGAGAACCGGGCAAACATATCGGTTTTTTTTCCGATGTGGCCGAAAATGCTGGCTTTGGTGTATTGGGTGATATCGTGCGTAACGGTAAAGGTGCCGAAAGCACCTGACCCCTTCGCGTGCATGCGCCGCTCCGGGATGACCTCGCGGTCAAAATTGGCCATTTTTTCAAGGAACCAAAAATCCTGCAAGAGAAGCGGGCCACGCGGACCAGCGGTCTGTACGTTTTGGTTGTCTGGAACCGGTGCCCCGGTTTGCCTGGTTAGTTTGCCTTTTTTTTCTTCCATGTCATTGTTGTTTTAATGCGTACAACCAAATGTAGATAGATAATGCTGATGCCTGTGAATAAATGTGATAAATAGTGTTTATAACCGTATAGAGCCGCTGAATAGTTGGCATGGGTAAATTTACGAAAAATAAGTCGGCAAACTATGCAAATGTAACAGCAAAATTTATTGTATTTTTTGAACAATTATCTTAGGTTAGCGGCCGATGCAAATCAACGGTCATATTAGCACTCGGTTCGGGGGGCTTCTTCTTATTGCTTGTTGTTGTGTATGGGGTTGCGCACGAACATCCGAAGAAGACGGGGCCGATCTGCGTCGGCCGTCGTTCGAGCCCATCGTAGGTATCGACTTCTATGAGGTGCGGCGTTCGTTTGACAACGGCTTGGCTTATGACTCAATTGGGTTTGTGCAGGAGGCCGAATGGCATATCAAGTTTACGCGCGAGGACGCGGTACAGATTTATGTGCCAGGAAGCGATTCGTCTTTCAATTTCGAAATCACCCATGACCATGATTCCTTTTTCCATTTTGCGCGCGAGAGCTGGAAGGTGATTGACCTAAACCGGGATAGCTTGATGCTGCAGCGGTTGAGCTTGGATGGTTTGCGTGTAAATAGGATGCGCTCCAACGTGTACATGCGCTTCTACGCCAAAGACTATCTCGACGGGCTAGACAAATCGTTGGCACAACTGCGCGAGCCACGGCGCGGGGATACGTTATTTGTGCAAGAGATGGTGCAACGCGCCAACAGAAACCTCGACAATGTGGACAGTTCGTTTTCATCCAAGAATTATCCAAAGCTGAGCAGCAAGAGCGAGATGCTCGAAATCGAGCACAGGCAATACGACAGCCTCGCGTTGATGCGCCAATCGTCTGCGTATGCCTACTTATATCCGGAATACGACATTACCATCCACCGGGCTTACAAGGATTTTTACCACACCTTTTCCATCCTGGTGGGGCCTGACGGCAAATTGCGTTTGGGGAAGTTCTTCGTGATGCCGGAGTTTGTGGAATCGCGGCGACGTGTACTCGATGGCATCGTTGATGTTTACTTGCAGCACCTGCTTGAAGTTACCCCGGCAACGACCTTGGGACTGCCGCACAACAGTGTCGTATACTTGCGGGTGCGCGGCAAACAAGATGGCTAATTAAAAAATCGATATCTTTGGTAGCTAATATAGCTGTGCTATGCTGAATGCCATCCGTTACGGGTTCCTTTTCGCCTTGGCTATCTTTCTTTGGGCGGTAGCCGAAACGGTGCTGGGACTCCATGATCGCTACATCCGCTACCATGAATACCTGTCTTATTTCTTTGCCGTACCGGCCGTGGGCATCATGTACCGGGGCATTTGTGCTGGAGAGGAAGGGCCCATGCGGGGCATGCGTTTCCGGAATGCGTTGCTGAAAGGCTTGCGGATTACGGCAGTAGTGACGTTACTATGTCCCTTAACATGGCTCGCTTTCTGCAAGTTAGTGAACCCCTCGTTTTTGGATAACATGGCACAATATGCCATCAAAGTAAAGGAAATGCCCCCTTTATTGGCTGCGGAGCGTTATGTGCTGCCCAATTTTCTGCTCATATCAGCCCTTTCCACGGCGTTAATAGCGACGGTTATTTCGTTGGTAATTGCCATCATCATGGCGGGACGGCTCCATAAGCGATAGTTCCTGTTTTTGTGCCGGATTCCGTACCTTAGCGGGTGCGAAATCAAATGATGCTATGTTCGATAAATTAATGGCAGCCCAACAGAAGGCTGAAGAAATAAAGAAGCGGCTCGACAGTGTGATGGTAACCGGAGAGGCGGAGGGCGGTGCCATCAAGGTAACCGCAACAGCCAATAGAGAAGTGACCGATGTAAACATCGACCCGACTTTTTTTGCCGATATTGAAAAAGAAGAATTGGAAGAACTGCTGGCTGTGGCAATTAATAACGCCATGAAACAGGCCGAGAATGTAAGCCAAACTGAAATGCAGGGCGCTGCAAAAGATATGCTCGGTGGATTGGGCGGCCTTTTTTAAGCCGCCATCCACACTGTAGCCATTATTGCTGAGCCGATTTGCTGATATGGTATTGCACGAGGTCATCTATCGGTGACCGCACAATACGCCCCACTTTCATGCCGTACTGGTTGGCTGTTTCTTCCAATACATTTCTAAAGTTGTAACCCACAGATCCGATACAGTTGAACGTGTAGTTTTGGTAATTGGGGTAACGGGAGACCAGGTTACGGAAAAAATCGTCGAACGCTGCTTGTACGATTCCGCGGGAATAGTTGATATTGACCGATACATCGTATACGAATTTACTAAAACTGGCACAGAAACGATTGGCCAACGGTTTAGTATATACAGCGTCCATCACATCGTCGGGCGTCAACTTGTAGGTATTCCAAAAAACTTCCCGCACGTCTTCCGGCATAAAACCACGGATGTAGTCGGTGAGCAGTTTCTTGCCAATATAGCACCCGCTGCCTTCGTCGCCAAGTATGTAGGCTGCCGAATCGATGTTATGGGCGATATCCTCGCCATCGTAAATACAGGTGTTTGTGCCTGTGCCAAGAATGGCGGCGAAGCCTGCTTGATCGCCCAGCAAAGCGCGAGCCGCGGCCAATAGGTCGTGTCCTACGAATACTTTCGAGTTGGAAAATACTTTTTCCAACGCTTCAACCACAATATTCGCTTTTTCCGCATTATGCACACCCGCTCCGTAATAATTCACTTCGGTGACTTCGTGATATGGTAAATCCTTGGGCAATCCCTTTTTGAGCGAGTTTACGATATATTCGCTGTCTACGAAATAGGGGTTGTAACCTTCGGTGTTGAAATACACTTTTTTCCCAGCGTTGTCCAGCAAGCACCAATTGGTTTTAGTCGATCCTCCGTCTGCAATTATAATCATTTGATGGGTGTTAGTTTTGTTGGTTTTTTTCCAGTTTAATGATATTCATTTAATTATACGCGCCGAAAATACGGTTTTCCCAGAAAATAACGACATTATCGACTTCCTTATTTCAAAAATAGTGTAACACGGATGCCCATCGGGACCGATGGCCACGCTCGATATTAACTTTTTCGACGTCGTAGCTAGCTTTTTCAGAATGTCCGACACCTTGCTGCCGCTCTCGGAATCTCGCCTACGTCGAGTTTCCATGTCATTTATTCAACTTTTTTAGGCTTTTTGGTTGTTATAATTAATAAATCGTTTTACTTGTTTGATATACAGGTTCTTATTTCGGCTTTTTTGCCTTGATAATCGGTGGTCAATGCCGCGTTGCTTCGGGCGCAGCGCGTTATTTTTTTAATATTTTTTTGAAAATCCAAATGGAATACTTTACTTTGCGCAGTATTCTCAAGTTTATCCTAGATACTTCGTCGAAAACTCTTTGATTTCTAAAGATTAATGCTGAATCACTACTGTTTGAAATGGGCGGCTGCGCGAGGTGGATAAATGTCTTTGTATAACAGCAAATCCATATATTATTATATTTTTTAGTTGAATGAATATTAATGAACTGAACGCGAAGCTTGTATCTGAGCTGCGTGAAATAGCGAAATTGATCGGTATCGCGGACGTGGAAAAACTTCGTAAGCATGAGTTGGTGACCAAAATCGTTGAGACTGGCGAAGAGGAGGCCAAACAGGCAGCTGCTGAGGCCGAAGTGGCCACTGAAGATGTAGCGGAAGCTGCAGGCGAGCGCCCGCGGAAACGTACGCGAACGGTGAAATCGGTAGAGCCCGTCAGTGTGCGCAATACGCGTGATGATTTCGCGGCTGACAACCGGGAACCCGTTGCGCCAGCAGAGGGTAGGCAAGAGGAGGTAGCCGCATCGAAGCCGGCCAATGGTACGAAAATGGAAGGCCCCACGGGAAGTTTGGATTTTGATAACGTCATTGTAAATGAAGGGGTTCTGGAAATTATGCCTGACGGATATGGATTCCTCCGGTCGTCGGACTACAATTACCTCACGTCGCCGGACGACATCTACGTTTCCCAATCACAAATCAAACTTTTTGGACTCAAAACGGGTGATACCGTGCGCGGGAGCATCCGGCCACCCAAAGAAGGCGAGAAGTATTTCCCTTTGGTCCGTGTAGAGGCCATCAACGGCCAAAACCCCGCAGAAGTACGTGACCGTGTGCCATTTGATTTCCTGACGCCGCTGTTCCCAACCGAACGTTTGAAGCTTTTTACGGGGCCTGGTAATTACTCCACACGGATCATGGATCTTTTCACACCTATCGGCAAGGGGCAACGTGGGCTTATCGTAGCGCAACCCAAAACGGGTAAGACTATGTTGCTCAAAGACGTTGCTAACGCCATTGCAAAAAATCATCCGGAGGTGTACTTGATTATCCTGTTGATTGATGAACGGCCGGAAGAGGTGACGGATATGGCCCGGAGTGTACGCGCCGAAGTCGTATCTTCTACCTTCGACGAGCCGGCAGATAGACATGTGAAGATCGCGAATATCGTGCTGGAAAAGGCAAAACGCATGGTCGAGTGCGGGCATGACGTGGTTATCCTGCTGGATTCAATCACTAGATTGGCTAGGGCTTACAATACCGTGGCTCCGGCATCAGGCAAGATCCTTTCAGGCGGTGTGGATGCTAATGCGCTCCACAAACCGAAGCGTTTCTTCGGTGCGGCACGTAATATCGAACACGGCGGTTCGTTGACCATATTGGCCACCGCATTGATCGATACCGGCTCCAAGATGGATGAGGTTATCTTCGAGGAGTTCAAGGGTACCGGTAACATGGAGCTGCAGCTCGACCGAAAGCTTTCCAACAAACGGGTCTTCCCGGCAATCGACCTCATTGCGTCGAGCACGCGCAGGGACGATCTGCTGAACGACCGGGAAACGCTGCAACGGATATGGGTGTTGCGCAATCACCTGGCCGATATGAATTCGATGGAAGCCATGGAGTTCTTGTTGTCCCAGATGCGTGGAACCAAATCCAATGAAGAATTCCTTATCAGCATGAATGGTTAATCATTGATGGCTGTAGCACCACGGTGCTACAGCCATATATTATGAAGCGGCATGTCCCCAATTTTATAACCTGCCTGAACCTATTCAGCGGGTGTGTTGGTGTAACCTTCGCCTTCGCAGGCCAGCTTGATCTCGCTGCGTACTGTGTGCTTGCGTCGGGAATCTTTGACTTCTTCGATGGATTGGCCGCACGTGCATTGCATGTGAAGTCGCCTATAGGCAAGGAATTGGATTCGTTGGCCGATGTAGTCAGCTTTGGTTTCCTGCCGGGGGCCGTACTTTTCAATATGCTCGGTGTGGCATGGGCGGGCAACGCCTACATACCTTACCTTGCGTTCTTGGTAACCGTTTTTTCTGCACTCCGCCTTGCGAAATTCAATATTGATGACCGGCAGTCGACCGATTTCATTGGTCTCAACACCCCGATGAATGCATTTTATGTCGTCTCACTCCCTTTTATTGGGAGCACGTACGGCGCAGTGGTGTACCATCCGGTATTCCAGATAAGCAGTATTGTCCTGACCTCTTTGTTGCTGGTAAGCAATGTGCGGCTTTTCTCCCTAAAAATCAACTCGCTATCATGGCGCGGAAACGGATGGAAATTCACCTTCTTGCTGGTGAGCGCGGCGTTGATTGCGGTGTTGAAGTTTGCTGCCGCCCCGTTGGTACTGGTACTTTATTTTTTGTTTTCGTACATCCACTTCCGGCAGGCATCATGAATCCCAGCCAAGCCCGTTAGTCAATCGTTTCCAAATACGCTTTCAACTCGCCGTAAAGTACCTCCAGCCGGGGTAGCATCGTGGCAAGTTTCCCCGCAATGTCATCGGTGTGTTGCCGAAGCTTTGCATCGTTCTCGATTTCCTGCAATTCCTGCCGCATGCGGTTTGCACCCACATAGGCAAGTGTAGGCTTGATGTGGTGGGCTTGCTTATAGGCGCTTTCCCAATCTTTCTGCTCGATATAGTTGGCAAGGAGCTCCACATCTGCTGGGGTCTGTTTGATAAAAAGCTCCACTATCTCTCGGATCAATTGCGTGTTGCCACTGGAAAGGTCCAAGAGGTAAGCCAAGTCGGCTTGCTCAAAGTTCATGTTGTTCATATGTATCCGGATTAAAAAGTCGTACGGTAAGCTGATCGGAAGTCTCATCCAAGAGCTCACGAGTTGTTTTCCGCAGAACTGGATGTGTGAATTCCGGTGCGATTTCTTGCAAAGGCGTTAAAGCAAATCGGCGATGGGGCAAGTGCGGGTGGGGTATCTGCAGGTGTGCCTCATCAATAACCGCGTTGGCATAATACAGGATGTCGATGTCAATCAACCGCGATTCCCATTTGTCTACCCGTATGCGGCCCATCCGTTTTTCGATGGCGTTGATTTCCTTAAGTAAGGGCAGTGGTTTAAGTGACGTTTTAACCCAAATTACTTGGTTGAGGTATTTGGGTTGGTCTTCACGGCCCCAAGCAGCTGTTTCATATACCGATGAAATACGGCACAGGGTCCCGATTTCTTTGGCGATTTCACCGCGCGCACGGCTTAACTGAGCAATCCTGTCGCCCATGTTTGTACCCAATAATAAATAGGCGTTCGTTGTAGCCAGCATAAAAGCGATGTCGATCGGTTTCGAGAGACAAACTTAGGCAAACAGCCATTTATATCCAAATAAATAGCGCTGTAACGAAATGGGCACATTGCCGTCAAACCTCTACCATGGTGGGATACGCCATTTGTCAATGCAGTGAAGTTTTTCTAAGTTTGAACACCTTAATAATAGATACATATGAAGTCATTTTTCAAATACGTGCTCGCCACCGTCACCGGCATCGTCATTTCGTTCATCCTGCTGTTTGTAGTGGGGTTAATCATCATTGGTGCCCTGGTGAGTTCCATAAGTGCAGACAAGGAGACCGCCGTGGCGGCCAACTCGTTGCTGCTGATCGATCTCAAACACGACATCACGGAGCGCACCATCCCCGACCCCTTCGAGGAACTCGATCTGCCGGGATTCATTACTGTCAAGAGTTTTGGGTTGGATGATATACTCAAGCGCATAGACGGGGCAAAAGAAGACGAACGCATCGAAGGGATTTGCCTCGATCTCTCTTCCGTTTCGGCCAGTTTCGCTACGTTACAGGAAATCCGCGATGCATTGCTCGATTTCAAAGAATCCGGCAAATTCATCGTTGCCTACAGCGAGGGCTATACCCAACGTGCTTACTACCTGGCTTCTACGGCTGATCGGGTTTACGTTAATCCGGAAGGTTCGATAGACTTTAGGGGCCTTGCTTCGCAGACCGCCTTTCTGAAGGGCACGTTGGATAAACTGGGTGTCGAAGCGCAGGTGGTTAAAGTTGGGACGTTCAAAAGTGCGGTGGAACCGTTTGTTTTGGACAAGATGAGCGATGCCAACAGGGAGCAGGTCAGTTCTTTTCTTGGAAGCATCTATGACCATTTCATTGCGCAAATAGGAGCAAGTCGCGGCATGGCGCCTGATTCATTGCATGCCATTGCCGACGGCTACTTGGTAAGAACGGCAGACGATGCGGTGACCTACGGATTGGCTGACGGTAAACGATATAAGGACGAACTCCTAGCCGAGTTGAAAGATTCGCTCAACGTAGATCAAGACAAAGACCTGAATGTCGTGTCAATCTTAAAGTATAAACCCACAACGAAATCGGTCAGTGCCTCCGTCCGCGATCGCATAGCGGTGGTATATGCAGTAGGCAGTATTGTATCGGGTGAAGGTGGTGACGACATGATCGGCTCGGAACGCATATCGCGCGAGCTACGCAAGGTACGCCGTGATGATAAGGTAAAAGCGGTGGTTTTCCGCGTTAATTCGCCCGGTGGCAGTGCGCTGGCTTCCGACGTTATCTGGCGCGAAGTGGAGTTGCTGAGCCAGGAGAAGCCTATAATTGTGTCTATGGGCGATGTGGCTGCATCCGGAGGATATTACATCTCGGTGGCGGCCGATTCGATTTTTGCCGAACCCAACACCATCACGGGTTCTATCGGGGTCTTTGGCCTCATCCCCAATATGCAGGAACTGTATAACGATAAGCTGGGCATCACCTTTGACGAGGTGAAGACAGGTAAATATGCCGATTTTCTGGCGAATGTCGACCGGCCCCTTACGGCTGATGAGCGGCAGATCCTCCAGATGCAGGTCGATCAGATTTACGATACTTTCCTGCAACGCGTGGCGGATGGTCGTGGCCTGTCGAAGGCACAGGTAGATAGCATCGGCCAAGGGCGCGTATGGAGCGGCCAACAGGCCTTGGACCATGGCCTGGTAGACCGCTTGGGCAGCATAGATGATGCCATTGTCGCCGCTGCTGGTAAGGCCGGATTGGAAACCTATAAACTCGTAACCTATCCCGCCATCAAAAGTCCTTTTGAGGCGCTACTGGGTGGCTCTGCCGACCGGATCAGTACGTGGTTCAGCCAACGCGAGTTGGGCGAGCACTACCGGTATTACGAGCAAGCGAAAGCGGCGTTGCAGCTGCGTGGCATCCAAGCCCGGCTTCCGTTTACCATGGAAATCTATTAGCGCGATGGTGTCGATTACGGAATGCCCCCGCGATGCGATGCAGGGCATACACCGCTTCATTCCCACGGCCACCAAAGCCGCCTATATGAAGCGGCTGCTCGATGTCGGGTTCGATCGGCTTGATTTCGGTAGTTTCGTATCGCCCAAAGCCATCCCCCAGATGCGGGATACGGCTGAGGTACTGGATCTGTTGGGTGGTGCGCTCGTCGAGCAGGCAAGTGTTACGGAGCTCCTCGCCATCGTGGCCAATGTACGCGGCGCGGAAGAAGCCGTGCGACACGCACACGTGGGTATCGTAGGGTTCCCCTTTTCGGTCTCCGAAACGTTCCAGCGGCGCAATGCCAACAGCAGCATCGCCCAGGCACTCGACGTTGTAAAGCAAATCAGTACGATATGCCATATCAATAACCGCATACCGCTGGTGTATCTATCCATGGGGTTTGGCAATCTATACGGCGACCCGTGGAGCCCCGCTATCGTGGCTGATTACACCGGCAAGCTGGTGGATATGGGCATCCGGCATTTTGCGCTGGCGGATACGATGGGAAGTTCCACGCCGGAAACCATTGCTTCGCTGTACATACATTTAAGGGATGCGTTCCCCGCCGTTGAGCTGGGGCTACACCTGCACAGCACGCCGGAGCGGGGGCGCGAAAAATTGGTTGCCGCCCTCGATGCCGGATGTACCCGCTTTGATACCGCCCTTCGGGGGTTCGGCGGGTGCCCAATGGCGGCAGACAAGCTAACGGGCAACATCGCCACGGAGACACTCCTGGAGCTGCTCGACGAGCGGGGTATCGAAACAGGTGTCGACCGCAGTGCGTGGGCCGCAGCACAGCGGTACAGTTATGGGGTATTTTGATTTTCCAATACTTATAGTAGCTTTGTTCCCCTTACATCATTAGCATGATAAATATGAAGACGATAGACGATTTCGATTTTTCCGGAAAGAAAGCCTTGATACGGGTAGACTTCAACGTCCCTCTGGATGAGCACTTTGCCATTACTGACGACAACCGCATACAAGGGGCGACACCAACCATCAAGAAAATCCTGAACGATGGCGGTTCGGTGATCTTGATGTCGCACCTCGGCCGGCCCAAGGCAGGGCCAGAGGAGAAGTTCTCCCTGAAACACATTGTTAGCCATCTCTCTGAAGTGTTGGGTGTTGACGTGCAGTTTGCCGACGATTGCATCGGCGACGACGCTTATGCCAAGGCGGCAGCACTGAAGCCGGGCGAGGTACTGCTTCTGGAGAACCTCCGGTTTTACAAGGAAGAGGAAAAGGGTGATGCGGGTTTTGCGGAAAGGCTGGCGAAGCTCGGGGATGTGTATGTTAATGACGCGTTCGGAACCGCGCACCGTGCACACGCTTCAACAGCGGTGATCGCCCGGTTCTTCCCGGGAGCGAAATACTTCGGCTACCTCATGGCAGCGGAGGTGGGCAACGCGGAGCGCATACTGAACAATCCGCAGCGTCCGTTTACCGCCATCATGGGCGGGGCAAAAGTGTCTGATAAGCTCGAATTGATTGAAGCACTGCTCGACAAGGTGGATAACCTCATTATCGGCGGCGGCATGGCCTATACCTTCGTGAAAGCCCGTGGGGGCGAGATCGGCCAGTCGTTGGTAGAGCTGGATAAGCTCGATTTGGCAAATGAGTTGGTGAAGAAAGCGAAAAAGAAAGAGGTGAACCTTGTGCTCCCTACCGATTGCCAGGTAGCCGACCGGTTTGCGCCGGATTCGCCGGCCTACGACGGTCCGAACGACCAGATACCCGCTGACAAGATGGGGCTCGACATCGGCAAAGAGTCGGGCGAACATTTCGCACAGGTCATCCTGGCTTCCAACACGATTTTGTGGAACGGCCCGATGGGTGTGTTCGAAATGGATAAGTTTGCCAAAGGTACGCGGGCGGTGGCCGATGCCGTGGTGGCGGCGACAGAACGTGGGGCCTTTTCGCTGATCGGCGGCGGCGATTCGGCAGCGGCGGTAAGCAAGTTCGGCATGACCGAGCATGTGAGCTACGTCAGCACCGGCGGCGGAGCTTTGCTGGAATACATGGAGGGCAAGGAGCTGCCCGGTGTGAAAGCCATCAACGAATAGAAAAAATGAAGCGGCTCAGGCCGCTTTTTCTCCATTATTTTCTGTTTATCCACCGATACCAGCATAGCATCCCAATACCAAGGCCAGCTACGAGTAGGATGATATACCCGGTCTGATTTGGCTGGGTATGCTTGTCCATAGTGACCTTTTCATGCATTTGGGATTCGAGGGTTTTGACCGTGCGCGACACCGATTGGACGGTCTGGTCCTGTCTGCACGACCCGGAGACTTTGGTGAAGGATGAGAAAGCCTCACCTATGAAATATAAACAGGGGCCGAAATGTAAAGATCAAAGTCTAGTCGCCTAAATCTTCGGATCCTCGATACGCGATAGCAATTCCTACTATTGACGAGTGTATTTCATGGCTTTTCCCATATGATGCGGCCATTATCTGTACTGGAGCTATATTGGATTCATTGCAGTGGAGGAATTCTGCAAAGCAAGAGCTAAAAAAGCCGAATAATTCAGGGCAGCGAAACGCAATTTGCTTTTTGTGTTCCACTTAAAAGTTAAAAGTGCATGGCAACTCGGAGATAACGGAACGTTATCAGGCATTTCCCAGGACGCCATTTCCTCAATACCGATACCCGATACTATACGTAGCAAAGACCCGTTGCGGAGCACTCGCCTCGTTGGCATAGACCAGTTTGACACCGATATCGAAATCCGGCAGGTAGAAGCGGAGTAGGTTCATATCGGCTCTCAGTTCCAGCCCCAACGTACGCGGCTGGAAGGATTCGCCAGCGCGGACATTCTGGAAGTCGGCGAACGCCCCACCCTTAAACCGCTTGATATAAGCCAAGGGGCCGATGGACCAATCGGGGTAGGCGATAGGGAACCGGTAGCTGAACAGTAGCGTGTTGTCTACCGGCACCGGCAGCAGCTGATCGTAACCGCTCACCAACGGGATGTCATCGATCAATTGGTAGGTGCCGCTACGCCGTTGGTAGCTGAAGCGAGCCAGCAACGAATGGTTGCGCCATAACCCCGGGAAATAGAATGCTGTACGGAGAGAGAGGTGCTCACCGCTAAGGTTGCCGTCGAAAGGGAAATGCCGGTAGCTGACGCTAACATGCTGGCCCCACCGCGGAGCCAGGTCCAACGCGCTCTGCCTCACGTTGTGGTTGAAATAGGCTTGGTAGCTCATTGGAAACCGGATGCCGTTGATGAACTGTTCCTGGAGCTGCGATTCACTCAGTCCATACCTATTGGTGTACGATGTTGCCGCATTTACGCCGGTGGTGAATACATGGTTAAGTCGATAGAAAACAAGTGGGATATCCATTTGCAACGTCGCCACGTTTTCCCGCCAGCGGACGCGTATGGTGTCTGCTTCTTCGCCGTTGGTTACCCGGGCCGCGACCAGCTGTCCGCGGTTGCTGTACGCTAGTAAGAACTTGGGGAAGAAACGCCGGTAGGCCACCGATGCGGAGTACGCGCTGGAACGGATGTCGCTGTCGTATTGGTAACCCAAACGGATTTGTGTGGTGTTCAACAAATCGTCAGAAAGCCAGTAGATGCTAGGCTTGATGTCACCGATGTTTTCGAAATTGCCGTTGTCTATCGATAAACTGTGGAAGTTCACCAGATTTTTGACGCCATTATAAGCTGTAGAAGGCCATATCTCATGTGTCGACGTGTCTTTTATCGTAAAAACGTCTTTTTGGCTTACATGCGCTTTAAAATGGCTTATCGGTAAATCAGTCATGTTCAGCTGGCTGATTTGATAGCCATTTACTTGGTAGTTATTGAACCACAGTTGGTTGGTCACGGTATCCACTGACGGGTTGAATGCTCCGAAGCGGGCGTTCGTCAGCTGGTGGATGATGCCCTGCTGATCCAGCGCATAAATGTTGTCGATGTTGTTGAAATGGGCTTTGAAAAGGATGCGGCTACCGGCGTATATTGGCCGCTCGATTTGCTGCGCTTGCCAGCCGAGCAGAAAACGATATGTGCTGGTTGGAATGTCCAGTTCGACGATGGCCGCGCCGTTTTCGGATATGCCGGTCGCCACTACCTTCGTGCCTGTCGGGTCGAATGACGGAGTTTGCAACAGGATATTTCCGGGGGAGGGGAAGTGTGCGAGGCGTGCTCCGGTCTCGGTATCGAGCAATACCAGGCTCACGTTATTACTTTTGTCGATGTGTACAACGGCCACCTGTGAGCCGTCCGGATGCAGCGCAGGAGAGAAATATCTACTCTTTTTGGTGAGCTGCCGGTAGGTGTTTTTCTGAAGGTTATACAGGTTGATCACGCTGTATGTACGCTTACCATAACGGCTATCCCGCCGCACCTCATCCCATGCAATTTTGCCTGCTGCGTAGGCGAAATGGGGCTCGGTTTGGCGACCCGTTTTCACCACCTCGGTGTGCCGCCCGGACGTATCTACGATCACGATTTTCGGCACCTCTTTCACGCCCCTATACAGGGCGATAATACGCCCGTCGGATAGGGCTTGCGGTAGCAACCAGCTCGCGGGTTTTCCATCGTTTTCCAAGAGCAGAATAGGGTAGTGAGTCGGGTCGTTTTCCAGCAACTGTTCGCGCCATTTTTCCAGGAGATTTCCGGTCACTTTACCGTGCCATTTCCGTGTGCCGTACCCCGTGAATTTATGAAGCGAATTGGTGAAGTTGTATGGGCGGATAGGGAGCTTGGCCATGCGGGTCATCAGGCTATCGAGGATGCCCGGACCATGCTCGTCTTGCAGGACGTCGGTCATGAAATAACCGAGCTCATAGAACCCCGGTGTGACGTCCTTGAGCGACCCTAAATAATCTTTTTGGTAACTGTATTTTTTGCCGCTAAGCAAATTCGTCCGGAAGGGCATTTCCCACGAAGGGAGGCGACCCCGACCGGCATGGGATAACCGGGTCTCCGCCACGACCGCGTCGCCCTCAAAGAACCACGCGGGCAGGGTAACCCCATAAATGGCGAGGGCCAATTGCTCAAAGAAAGGTGCCCGCAAGTACCCTGTCAATTTGTCGAACTGTACCACATGCCGTAGCTCGTGGATAGCGAGGTTGTCTAGCCAATTTTGGAAATCACCTTGCTGGGGTGGGGTGGTGAAGAACTCGGATCGGCGGGGTGCAAGCTGAACATTCCCGTTCGATTCCACCGTTTGGTTATGGAGAATGATGGAAATTTTCCGGGGCTCCTTGCCGAGATCCGCACTGACGAGCTCACGCAGCTTCGTGAGTTTGTCGGCGAGTTGCTGCGCCTCGTTTTCAAATGCCGACGGATAAATCAATTGGAAATTTTCCGTTTGTATTTGCCGCCATTTTACACTTGGCGGGTACTGGTCATCATTGAAAATCTGTGAGAAAACCACAAGTGAACTCGTACATGATAATAACAGTATTAATATGTTGATTTTTAAATAATAATAAATGAAAAATAATCTATTCATATGACTGTACTAAAATATTTGGCAAATACGTTTTGATTTTGATTTTATATAGTGAATGATATGTTTATATAATTTTAGTTAATTATTGATTACCAACATACACCACTTTATATTAAAATCGATAAAACATGAATATTATGTGAAAAAATGGTATCGAAAAAGGCTTCGATACTTGAATTTCGTACGCCCATCCTATTTGGTGAAAATTGCTAGCTAAAGTACACTATCTTTTTGAGTTTGGCCGCGAAAATTTTTTCCGTTCAGTTGTACGCCTGCAATGGCCGGCTGTGCGGATGACCCTCCTCCTACCCGCTTTGGCTCACGAATGGTTTGGTGGGTAGCATCCATCTTGGTCGCCGGCGGCGTATGGTGAGCGCGTGGCGATTGAACGGCGGGGATGGTGATGCCCTTACCGGCGTGTTGCCGTAGGTTCGGCACTGGCGCGCTTAACGCGCGTGGTTTTTGTTTGCTGCCATTTTGTCCTTTATGTGCGGGTCAGTCCCGGCGCTGGTAGGCTATTTTCCTGCCCTTTTTTTAACCGTGACTTGTTCGTTCTTTTCCTAAAAAAAAGCCGACTTTTGCAACCAAATCTTTCACCAATGTAGGATACTGTTTTTAAGTTAGGAGGGCTCATGGACGAATTGGATACGCTGGTTGAACAAACCGAAATGCTTTTGGCAGAAGGTAGCGAGGAGCAACTCAGGGAGTATCTCGACGACCTGAATATATCGGACGTTGAAGCCCTCATCGATGAGCTGCCTGAGTATGGCGCGAAGTTCATCGAAACGCTTAGTATCAACCGGGCGGTCCACGTCTTTGGTATCCTTGACTTCCCTACACAAGAACGAATTTTCACCAAGCTCACGGCGCCGAAAATTACGGAGCTGATCAACGAAATGCCGCCCGATGATCGCACGTCTTTTTTCAGCGATTTGAAGGGCGACGTGGTGAAGCAATTGATCATTCTTTTGCCGCCTTCTGAACGCAAGGAAGCACTGGCTTTATTGGGCTACCCGGAAGACAGTGTAGGCCGGCTGATGACCCCCGATTACATCACGGTAAAACAGCACTGGACCATCACGCGCGTGCTTGAGCATATTCGCAAATATGGACGGGATTCCGAGACGATTGATGTGCTCTATGTCATCGACAAAAATGGCGAATTGCTGGACGATATCCGGATACGGAATATCCTCTTGGCCGACCCCGAAACCAGGGTGCGGGACATCATGGACAGTCGCCTGATTTCGCTCAGTGCGAACGACCCACAAGAGGAAGCGATCAACGTATTCCGGATGAATAATCGGGTGGCGCTTCCGGTTGTCGATTCGCAGGGCATCATGCTGGGCATCGTTACCATAGACGACATCCTCTGGCTGGCCAATGAGGAGTATACGGAGGACATGCAGCGCATCGGTGGTACGGAAGCGCTGGATGAGCCTTACCTCGATGTGTCTATTCCCCACTTGGTGAAGAAACGTGCCGGATGGCTGATCGTGCTTTTCCTTGGTCAGCTACTCACTGCTACGGTGCTTGAGCACTACGAAAGTCAACTGGCCAGTGCGGTACTCATCCTGTTTATGCCGGTGATTCTTTCAAGCGGTGGGAACAGCGGGTCGCAAGCGTCTACATTGATTATCCAGGCGATGGCACTCGGCGAGGTAACATTGGCTGATTGGTGGCGCGTGATGCGGCGCGAAATCCTTTCCGGCCTTTTACTGGGGTTGATCCTCGGTGGGCTGGGTTTCCTCCGCGTCTGTACCTGGCAAGCATTTGCCCATGCCTACGGCGACCATTGGCTTCTCGTGGCCGTGGTGGTAAGCTTTTCGCTTATTGGGGTGGTGCTTTGGGGCTCTCTTGTAGGGTCTATGCTCCCGTTTGTTTTGCGTAGGCTCGGGGCCGACCCGGCTTCTTCATCCGCACCTTTCGTGTCTACCCTAGTAGACGTGACCGGCTTGATTATTTACTTCACCGTGGCCACGATGGTCCTTGCTGGCGTACTGTTATGAAACAGGCCGGAACTATACTGGGTGGTTGCATGGCCCTGATGCTTTTGGCAGCGGGTGTCTTCGCCCAAGAGAAGTTTCCGGTTTTCTTAGAAGCCGAAGTGGGGATGGATCGGTTTACCGCTTCTGCCGCGCATTCGATTTTCCCCGTGGGCGCTAACCTAAAGGTCGGTCCCGTTTTCGGCTTTGGCGACCAATGGCGGCTCCGGTTGCGGCCACAAGGGGGAGTAACGTTTTTTTCCAATAAAATAGACGAGTGGGTGACCGAGCAACTGCTGATTGCGAAGCTCGGCGGGCAGGTGAGCTACGACGCGTTCTTCCTGGGACAAACTACGTTTTTCCCATACCTAGCGGCCGACTTCAACTGGGTGGCCAATTTCGATGCCGAGCAGGAGGGTGATGGTGACGACGCGAATGTCACCTATTCGGACAGTTACCTGAAGGGTGCTGCCTTCTCGCAGGAAGTGGGGCTGCGGCTACAGGTGCGCGAATGGTATGTGAAACTGGGATATACGTTTTTCAGTCCGAGGCTGAAAATCCGTAAGGACATTATCGAAGATGACCTGGAATCGGGTTACCTGACGCCCCCAAATCACCGTTTCCATTTCAATTCGTTTAACATTGGGGTGGGAGCTATGCTGAATTTATGATGGCCATATATAGACATATAGCGATGCTGGCTGCGGTTGCGCTGCTGTGTTGCTGCAACGGTGAAGATACGTTGCTCGACTTATATCCGATGGAGCCGATCGTCAATCCGGAAGTAGGGATACTGCTTGGGGGTAATGGAATTATCCATGTCGACCTAGACGGCCGGTACCAAATCAGCGGCGTTGCCGATGTGGGGATATTCACTACCACTGATCGGTTTAAATCGCTCGACTTTGAGTCTCGCGTATGGCAAGCGACGGATGGCTTGGTGGCTTTTGGCAATGGCGTCATCGTGCACGCGCAGCCCGAAGGCACATCATTCGTATTGCGATATACGATGGATAGCGGGAAGACATGGGCGACGTATGGTGAAATCAGCATGGTCCCCGTACAGCTATTGGTCGCGGCGGATCGCTCCGTTTGGGTGTTATGCCAACGTGGTGCCGGGGAAGAGGGTGGGGCGTTATTGTACCGTTTGGACTTGGAGCACGAGCAGTGCACTTTGCTAATGGAGAGAGTGGGGGCGACCGCATTGGCGTTTGGTTTTGTGGATTCGGAGCACAGCTGGGTGCTTTGCGACATGCCTGCCCAAGGGATCGGTCGCGTGCAGGTATTGCGAACGGAAGACGGCGGCCGCACTTGGAGCAACGGAGCGGTGTTGGATGTGTTTAGGGATGTGGCTGTAACGCCCATTACGACAGATGACCTGTTGGTTTATGACGGCGAAGGTGCTGCGATCCGTTCGACGGACGGTGGAATCTCATTTGAACAGGTCGTGCTTGGTGGCCCGATTGTCGCATGCCAAGCGGCATCGTCCGATGTCGTCTATGCTTTGTTGGAAAACGGCATAGCGAAAAGCAGTGATGGGGGACGTTCGTGGACGGTGCTGGATGCGGTTGTGCATGGCGTGGGTGTGTCTGGTACGGCACTTGATTTCCACGACGAGCGTACGGGCATCGTCTATGGAGCAGACCGTATATTCGTCACTGCCAATGGCGGCCAAAGCTGGGACGTGCTGGTTTATCCGTATGATTATGTGTTTGAATAATGCAGTATGGATTGAAACCTAATCAATTGCGTTATTTTTGAAAAATTTTTTGTTTATTCGAGGGAAAGTTCCGAATATTGCAGTCCCGAAAACGGGGATACCAGCTACAACACTCCTGAATAGCTCAGCTGGTTAGAGCATCTGACTGTTAATCAGAGGGTCGCTGGTTCGAGCCCAGCTTCAGGAGCTATATAAAAGCCTTGCAGAATTGCAGGGCTTTTTTTTGTGCGCCCAGCATGGGCGATAACTCTAGGGTGTAAGTCCCGAACACGCTTGGCAGCAGGAAGTGTTAGCCAATAGCAAGGGTGTCCATCGCGAGGTGGAACCCCGAATGGCTCATCGAAGATAATCTGAAGGAAGCTGGCGGCAAAGTCCCGGCCTGACGGAAAGGAACTGCATACAAGGCCCAAGTGAACCGGACGAGGTTGCAAAACAAACACAAGTCCCATACTGCCCGGGGTTCACATGGTAAATGCAGCAGGTATATGGGATGAAAGTTATCGTTCTTACCCGGGGAGGTCTCTCGGACGTGCGGAGTTTTTTTTTCGGAAGCATGGGGTAAAGCTTGCCGTGAGAAGTCAGCAGAGGCCGTAGTACCCAATCACGGCGGTATTGGGGAAGGGCTGAACTTTAAGGAGTGAAGGTTTGAATGAACGTTACCGAGTGAAAGGGAGAAAGCAGAATGGCTCTGGCAAAGAGACCTGCCCACGGAAGAATAGGACGGCATCCTAAGGCTATGTGGGAGGGTAGACTTTCATGGGGATAACTGAAAACAGCCTCACGGAACAAGACCGATGAGGACCTGGCATGCTTGAGTTCGGCCGGATGCCGCTCAAGCCCGACCCCCGGAGTGAATGACAAATGTTAGTTAACCTTAATTTAGCAAAATGAAAGCAAAGATTTCAGTATTGACATTGGGCGTTGCCGACCTCGAACGGGCGGTCGCCTTTTACAGGGACGGCCTGGGACTGACTACCGAAGGCATTATCGGCACGGAATACGAATATGGTGCCGTGGCATTCTTTCGGCTGCAGAATGGTTTGCAACTGGCCTTATGGCCCTGTACAAGCATCGCAGCCGATACCGGCCTTCCCGTGGGACAGGGCACACCGGGAGCGTTTACCATCGGCCATAACGTGAACAGCCGGGAGGAGGTAGACGAGATGATGGCCCAGGCGGAGAACGCTGGGGCCACCATCGTCAAACAGGCCCGGAACACCTTCTATGGGGGGTACGCGGGGTATTTCCAGGATCTCGATGGGCACCTCTGGGAAGTGGTATGGAACCCGGCATTGACCGTGGTGGACTAAAAGCGCCCCCGTGTTCGATACAACATTAATAGTTGTCGACCCGGGTTGGCTGGATCGAATAGATTGACGTCTTCGGATCGCTGGTATTGCCTTCCATTACGACAGAAAACTGCCCGTTTGGCTCCAAGACAACCGCCTTAACTTGGGATAAATGCGCAATGCCCTGGCTTCGGATAACCGATCGCACTTCTTCCTCCAGCAATCGTTCTTTCTTCATCGACTCTGGGAGGAACTGGCCGTTGTAAAATAAGAGAGACGGGGCAGAACTGCTCACCTGCTGGAATTTCTTTGATTTTAATGATAACCGCGCAACGAGCATTTGAAGCAGTATCAATACAAGAATAGCCAAGATACCCTCTGCCAGGGCAATGGATTTATCGAGGACCACGGCAGCCAGTGCCGAACCCAGGGCTACCGACACGATAAAGTCGAACTCCTTCATCTGTGAAAGCGTCCGCTTCCCAGATATCCTGAGGATGACAATGACGATTACGTAGGCGAGCACGCCGACGATCAGAATCCGAAGCAGCGCTTGCCAATCGTTGAATAGTATGTTTTCCATAGTTATATACTAACAGCCAAATGCGGTGTAGGTTTGAATAAGTCGCTTTAAGTACAGATGGGTAGGTAAGCGGACCCGAACAGTGTTTTTCAGGGGAGCTTACAGGTTATCGTGTAGAAGAATTTGATAAAACACCCTTTTAAAATATAGATATTGAGAACAGGAAGTTTATTGCCCATCTCATATCACAAATATAATAATAATCGTATCTTGCGAGCCGTTATTTTATTGATATATCAACGACTTATGATTATTGTCGCAGACGGAGGGTCAACTAAAACAAACTGGTGTCTTATCAATGAGCGTGGAGACAAAATTTACTTTAATACCGAAGGTTACAACCCTTATTTTGTAGATACCTCATATATTACTAGATCCCTAAAAAAGTCGTTGCCTTTAGATCTTCCCATAGCGCAGGTAACTGAAGTATACTATTATGGGGCCGGGGTCCATGGAGAAAGCAAAGCAAGTATCGTCAGCCAAGCGATCCGTACGGTTTTTACGGATGCATCGGTGTTCGTTGGGCACGACCTGTTGGCTGCAGCGAGAGCGCTCCTGGGTCATAAGCCGGGTTTTGTGGCGATTTTGGGAACGGGCACCAACTCCTGCATATATAACGGCAAGGTGATTACCGAACACATCGACTCGGCAGCATACATCCTTGGTGATGAAGGTAGCGGGTGTTACATGGGAAAGAAAATTCTAACGGATTATGTGAGGGGTTACATGCCTCCCGAAGTCCATCAAAAGTTTTTGGAGGTCTATGGCCTTACCCCCGATGAGGTGATGGACGCGGTTTACTCCAAACCGCTGGCCAATCGGTTCTGCGCGAGCTTCAGTAAATTTGTGTATGACAATACGGTCAACGTGGAGTATTCAATGGCCATAGTACAATCGGCGTTTGACGATTTCTTTAAGAATTTGGTCAGTCATTACCCCGCGTACCGCGATTATTCATTTAATTGCATCGGGTCTGTGGCGTATACGTTCAGGAACATCCTTGGAGATACCGTTAAAAAATACGGCATGGAGATGGGCCATATTATACGCTCGCCGATAGACGACCTGGTTAAATTCCATCTCGGTTCTGCCCAAGCCGCTAAACTGCCCTCAACACATTAGGCGAAATACGTTTTTTCTGCGTTGATACGATAGATTTTATCCACCACGGACCTGGGCAAGCCCAGCCCCCGAAACGTGCCGGTTACTTTGGGTGCTTCCATCAACTCCGTTGCGGTGAAAAATTGCCAATGTCGCTTCCGGATCGTGTTGATGCGTTGCCGAAAGCTTTCGCTCGTCTCACTGCCATCATCCACGATATCCGTTCCGTACATGATTCGATCTTGGTAAGCCACGAAAAAGTCGCGTACCTTCTGCCAATCCGTGACGGCTTGATGCTGCAAATGGCAAATCCGTTCAGCTGTGTCGACCATCATATGGGGGTAGGCGTCTAAGCGCTTCGCCAATTCGTCAACGCTCCACTCTATACTGGCTAAGTGGGCGCCAACGAAGCGAAGTTGGGGGAACTTTTCCAGCAAGCGGTCCCTGGCTCCGATTTGTTCTTCGTATGAAGGGAAGGAAGGGTGTAAATACATGTGGTATTGCGGGTAGTCCGAAAAGTAACTCCGGTCGCTGCTCACCGTCATTTCTTCAAGGGGCAGCCAACAATTTCGTGGCTCACCCAAGTGGCCGATGAGCGGGATTTGATGATGAACCAAATACGCCATGATCGGATCGAACTGGGGATGGTCAATCATGATGAAGCTGCCGGAAGTGTCTCGCAATTCCATACCGATATTCTTCCATACTTTCACGGCGACGGCGCCTGCGGCACGTGCTTGCTCGATGCGGGCAATCGTGGTAGCGGGCCAGTCCTCACGCTCCCAACCGTCGACCGGGAAGTTGCAGGCAAAGGCAAAATCGCCACGGTAGTTACTTAGGTGCGCTACACTGATCGTTAGTTGCTCTTCCAATGGCGGAAATCCGGGTGCAATTAGATTAATACTCAATAATTTGAAGTTGTCCGACTTTGAAAATTCAACGAGCCTCCCATCCGGTACATTGGCATGGGTATGAACGTCGTATTTTGGTACGGATGAAAAATCTTCGGCGGAATAGAAATCGGTACTTAACTGGGTAGAATGGTGATCCCGTGAAACAGTTTGCAGTTTTTCTTTCACCAATGCCGACACGGCTTGGGTGGCGGGGGGGAATACGTTCCGCAGGTCAATTTCGTCGCTTTCAGAAAGGAGCCGTTTCAAGTTACGCATAAACGTATCTTTGATTTCCGTGGCTAAATTTATTTTACATATCCCCCGCCGGATCGATTCGCGCAAAACGTCCGCCGGAATACCGGATCCGCCGTGAAGCACCAGCGGTATCTGCGTAGCTTCCTTAAT
>CAZTJY010000025.1:0-34952 GCA_964613725.1 uncultured Parapedobacter sp.
ACCTGCCAACCCTGCCACGGTGAGGATGGCCGCGGCGTTGCGCCGATAGCCCCGCCATTAGCAGGTTCACAATGGGTAACCGGCGATAAGCAGCGCCTGATGGCCCTTGTCCTCTATGGCCTCACGGGAGCGGTAGATGTAGCGGGACATACGTATGAAGCGCCCGAAGTAAGTGGCGAGATGCCAGGTATTGTTCATAACCCGGCCATCGACGACGCGGAGCTCGCACAATTGTTGAGCTACATCAGGAATGCATGGGGGAACTCAACCGGTGATGAGGTAGTGCCGGAAGATTTGGGTGCCACTCGGTCGAGGTTCGGCAACCGTACCGAGCCATTTACACAAGATGAGTTGTATCGGCTATTTGGAAAGGATTAGCGCCGACCCGTTAATTACATCGATTTAGCATTCGCATTTCCAAAAGTTTCGTTAAATTTGGCAGGAATACCAGTATAAATCGACGATGCAACGCTTTCTTTCACCGAAATGGCTAATAGGTATTGCAGTCATCCTGATTGCCGGGATACTTTCCAGCTATTTCTATACGGCTAGGAAGCGTGGTGGTCTGACAGGTCCCGTGCCGATGCCGGCGGTCGTCGATTACAATTTCCATATTCGACCCATTCTTTCCGATAAATGCTTTGCCTGCCATGGCCCGGATAAGAATGCACGGGAAGCCGACCTACGGCTCGACACGGAAAAGGGGGCCTATAAAGCGCTGGTGGGAACGGCAGGCATGCACGCCATCGTGCCGGAGCATCCCGATAGGAGTGAAGCCTATCGGCGCATAACCACTGCGGATGAGACGGAGCGGATGCCACCGGTATCTTCCAATCTGGTGTTGACCGAGCGCGAGGTAAAGCTTATCGAACGATGGATCGAGCAGGGGGCGGAATATAAACCCCATTGGGCATTCATCCCGCCCGGGCGTGTCCCGGTACCTGCGGCGCATGATGAGCATTGGCCCGCCAATGAAATAGACCGTTTCGTGCTGGCCCGCATGGAAGAAAAGGGATTTAGACCGAATCCGGAAGCCGAAAAACACCATTTGCTGCGGCGGGTGAGCTTCGACCTTACCGGATTACCGCCCACTGAGCAGCAGCTTGAGCGTTTCCTCGCCGCCGGCACCGCGGACGCTTACGAGCGGATAGTGGACGAATTATTGGCCGCGCCGGCCTATGGTGAGCGGATGGCTATGCATTGGCTGGATGTGGCACGGTATGCAGATTCGTATGGTTACCAAGACGATGACATCCGCACGCAATGGCCATGGCGTGACTGGGTTATCCACGCATTCAACGAGAACATGCCATACGACCAGTTCGTAACCTGGCAGTTGGCGGGTGATATGCTGCCGGGAGCGACAAAGGAACAAATATTGGCATCGGCATTCAACAGGAACCATAAAATAACCGAAGAGGGCGGCGTCATCGAAGAGGAGTACCGCGTGGCATATGCCATCGATAAGACCAACACGTTCAGTAAAGGCATCCTTGGCATCACCATGGAATGTGCCCAATGCCATGACCACAAATACGATCCCTTCTCGCAAAAGAACTACTTCCAGCTTTATGCGTTTTTCAATAATTCCCTGGAGAAAGGCCTGGAAGGGTTGGTGAATTCGGGTCCATCGAAAACCCCGCGCCTCACCATCACCCAACAAGATGTAGATGAGATACTGCAATTCATAAACAAAGGCGGTGACACCTCGGCGGTATCCGTATCCGTGATGGGCGAGCGTGACGAGGTCCGTCCTACCTTCGTCCTCGATCGGGGACTCTACGATTCACCCACCGAACGGGTGTATCCCGGCACGCCGGAAACTATCCTCCCATTCGATAGTACGCGCTATTCGCCGGATCGCCACGGGCTGGCGGAGTGGGCTTTCAGTAAGGAAAATCCGCTAACCGCGCGCGTGTTCGTAAACCAACTATGGGCCATGGTCTTCGGGCGCGGGCTGGTGGCAACCGTGGCCGATTTCGGTAACCAGGGTGAGCTGCCAAGCCACCCCGAACTGCTGGATTGGCTGGCGGCTGATTTCCGAGACAACGGCTGGGATGTGAAGCGATTGATGAAGAAGATGGTGATGAGCTCAACCTACCGCCAGTCATCACGTGTAACCCGCCAGCACCTGGACGAAGATCCCGAAAACATATACCTTGCACGCTCGAAACGACTGCGCCTGCCTGCAGAGTCCATCCGCGATCTCGCGTTGGCAAGTAGCGGGCTGCTGAACACGGAGATCGGCGGCCCCAGTATAAAGCCCTACCAGCCCGACGGCTTATGGGAGGTGACCAGCTCGGGACGGGGTGCACTTGCGAACTACGTGCAGGACCATGGCGACGACTTGTATCGCCGGGGCATGTACGTGTTTTTCAAATTGACCGTCCCACCACCCAACATGCTTATTTTCGACGCCAGTAACCGGGATATGTGCGAGGTGACCCGCCAGCGAACCAATACACCACTGCAGGCACTGGTGATGCTAAACGATCCGATTATTCTGGAGGCGTCACGGGTGCTCGCTGGACGATTGTTGAAAGCGTCGCCGAACGCAGCGCCGCCCACTTATATCGAACACGCCTTCCGTCGTATATTGAGTCGCAACCCAAGTGCGGAGGAACGATCGTTGATGGAAGCGTATTATCTGGATGAGTTAGCACGATATACGGAGTCGCCGGATGCGGCAAGGGCTTTTTTGGAAGTGGGTGAGGCGCCCCACGAAGCTGGGGTACCGGTAGCGGAGCACGCCGCGTTAATGGCGGCTGTACATGTATTGTATAATCTGGAAGAGGCAATTACACGGACCTGAGGTGTTTTAATAGTTGAGGCCAACGGCTAAAGGAAAGCGTAAATGAAAAAGGACAATAGCATAGCGAAGGAAGTGGAACAGGCTAGCCTGTATCAGAACAGGCGGCAGTTTCTCGCACGGCTTAGTATAGGGATCGGTAGTGCGGCACTGGGGTCCTTGCTGATACCCGATCTTTTTTCGGGCAGTAATACGGGGGGCGACCGGGCAGCGTCGATGCTCCCGCATTTTGCACCGAAGGCCAAACGTGTGATTTACCTATTCCAGAGCGGCGGCGTTTCGCAATTGGAGTCATTCGACCCTAAACCTAAACTGCGCGAGATGATGGGACAGGACCTTCCCGAGTCGGTGCGCGGCGATCAACGGCTTACAGGTATGACCGCGGGCCAGGCAAGCTTCCCGTTGGTGGGCTCGTATTATGACTTTGCACAGTATGGCAAAAGCGGAGCTTGGGTAAGTAGCGTATTCCCCCATATGGCTAATGTAGTCGACGACCTGTGCATCATCCGCTCACTGCATACCGACGCGATTAACCACGACCCGGCTATCACGTTTTTCCAGACGGGCGCACAACAGGGTAACCGGCCCAGCATGGGCGCGTGGTTGAGCTACGGGCTAGGCAGCGAAAACCAGAACCTGCCAGCGTTTTGCGTGCTGGTTTCGAAAGGACGGGGTAATGGGCAGGGTGTATATGCAAAACTCTGGACCAACGGGTTCTTGGACTCCGTGCATCAAGGGGTGCAGTTTATGGGCGGCCCCGACCCGGTACTTTACCTAGGGGATCCCGCCGGGACTGACCGTAGGAGTCGTAGGGCGCTATTCGATAAGCTGGCGGAACTGAATAGCATCCAATTCGATGCATTCGGTGATCCCGAGATTACCGCGAAAGTGCAACAGTATGAAATGGCCTACCGGATGCAAACCTCCGTGCCGGAGGTGACCGACCTGTCGAACGAGCCAGACCATATTATCAAGCTGTATGGACCCGACTGTTTGGTGCCCGGTACTTATGCTGCAAATTGCTTGTTGGCACGTAAGCTTTCCGAAAACGGTGTCCGTTTCGTGCAGCTTTACCATCAGGGATGGGACCAGCATGATAACCTGCCCGGCCAGATGGCCATGCAGGCCAAGGATGTCGACCAGGCATCAGCGGCGCTGGTCACCGACCTGAAGCAACGGGGCTTGCTCGATGAAACGTTGGTTATCTGGGGCGGCGAATTTGGACGGACAAACTACTGCCAGGGTGCATTGGCGCATAACAATTATGGCCGGGATCACCATCCGCGCTGCTTTAGTGTATGGATGGCCGGTGGCGGCATTAAGCCCGGCATCGTTTATGGCGAAACGGACGAATTTGGTTACAACATTGTGAAGGACCCGGTGCATGTACACGATTTCCATGCCACCATCCTCCATCAACTGGGGCTGGACCACGAAAAACTCACCTATAGGCATTTAGGTAGGCGCTACCGGCTTACCGATGTGGCAGGAACAGTCGTAAAGGATATATTGGTATAAGGAAATGAAGGTAGCCCATTCCCTGCTGCTAAATCTGCTGATTGGCATCGTTGTATTTATCTTATTTTTTTTGGTATTTGAACAAGCCATCGTGGTTCCACCTGTGTTGCAGGTTTTGGGCCGGGCACACCCGCTGTTATTGCATTTTCCGATTGTCTTGCTGTTACTTTCGTGGCTATTGGTGTGTTTTGGCAATCGACTCGCATTTCATTTATATGTCGTCCAACGGATGGTGTATGCCTTACTTTTTATCACCACGTGGACCGCGGCCATAACGGTGTTCGCAGGGTTGGTACTTGCACAAGAAGGAAGTTATGAGGGCGACAGTTTCCAATGGCATAAATGGATGGGCGTGGCCCTATGTTTCTTGACGGCCCTTTTGTTATTATGCCATCGGCACGCAATCGGGACAATGGGTCATTATCGTTTTTTTTTTCGGGCGGGGTTAAGTGTCTCGCTGGTTGTTTTGGTCGTTGCCGGCCATTTCGGGGCCGCGTTGACCCACGGTGAGGATTACCTTTTTGAGCCGGTGCGTCGCAATCGGCAGCAAACATTGGATGTCGAAACGGCAGTCGTGTTTCCCGATTTGGTTTACCCTATTTTGAAAGCTAAGTGTTTGAGCTGCCATAGTAGTAACAAAGCGAAGGGTGGACTTGTATTGGCCGACACCGTTTCGCTAATGAAAGGAGGCGACAGCGGTGCTGCTTTGGTGAAAGGCTCAGTGGCGGAGAGCCTCATCATGGAGCGCCTTTTGCTCGATCTCGACCATGAGCATCGGATGCCTCCCAAAGGAAAGCCGCAATTGACACCCGAAGAACTGGCTTTGATTGATGCATGGGTGGCTTCGGGGGCCGACTTTAATATACCATTAACCGCATTGCCCGCCGATGATGCCATCCGCCAATTGGCTACCGCGCTTTATCCCGTTGCGGAAGATGTATATGACTTTCCAGCTGCCGATGCCGATATCGTCAACTCATTAAATACCCCGTATCGTTTGGTCCGCCCGGTTTCCCAATCGTCGCCCGCCTTATCGGTAAGTTTCTTTGGCAAGGCATTCTATACCCCGCAATCACTACAGGCGCTGGCACGGATCGATAAACAAGTCGTTTCATTGACGCTCAGTGGCATGCCGCTGGCCCCGGACGACCGCAATGTATTGGCAGGATTTGCTAATTTACGTAACCTAGCATTAAATGATACGCCGGTAGACGACGGCTGGAGCGATGTGTTGTCTAGCTTACCCGAATTGCGAACGCTTAGTATGAGTAGTACCGCACTCACGGAAGCCGGCCTAAGGACCTTGCTTTCTGCACCCGCCTTGCGGACGATATATGTATGGAATACGGCCATCGAGACGGCCGTGGTGGAAAGGCTTCAGCGCGAATATAAACATATCCGTATCGAACATGGCTACGTTGACGATGGAAGAACAATATTGCCATTGAATGACCCTATCATCACACCTGCTACAACATTTTTCCGTGATAGCTTGTGGGTTACCTTGGAGCATCCAGTACCCGGCGTGGCACTGCACTATACGATTGACGGAAGCGAACCTGATAGTTTAATAGCACCCGTTTATAGCAAACCTTTCAAAATTGCAGACGTCACCTCCGTTCGGGCGAGGGCATACAAGTCTGGTTGGACGGCTAGCAAGGAAATAGTCCGGACATTCCAACGTGCCGGTTCCTCTCCGAGTTCGGTGGCTTTGTTAACTCCACCGAACCCGCGGTATACGGCAAGGAATGCCTATTCATTGCATGACCTCGAAAGTGGTGGGAACAACCACGCTGACGGAAAATGGCTCGGATTTTATGGTGAACCAATGGTAGCGGTGTTGTCATTTGACAGCGCTACCTCCATCCAAGCGGTTGGCGTCCATGTGAAGCAGGACTATCGAAGCCATATCTATCCGCCACAACAAATCAAAGTTTGGGGCGGTGCCGACTCGACTGATTCCCGACTACTTGCTCAATTTCATCCCGATTTACGGGAGGGACCATCGTCGACTCGTATGGTGGAAATCCCATTAGGGAAGGCGGACATCGGTTACTTGCGTGTGGAGGCACAACCTTATACCCCAATACCGGAGGGCTATCCGGCAGCCAACAACCCAGCGTGGATTTTCGTCGACGAGATCATTGTTCGGTAAATTCAGGCCACTAAAGCAAAAAACCAAGTACACCGTTTGAAAGGTGTCGAAAACCAGCTTTTTTGATACCTGCCCGGAAGGCGAAATGAAGTTTTATGCGGTCTACGTATTTTTGGGAGTGGCTTTCACTACCTTTGTTTCTGACTGGAGAAGACCTGCAATTCACAAGGCGTTTTTACAAGCTGGGGCTGATAAGCCGCTTGTGGATGATTAACCAGATCCAGTAATAATGAACCGGCTTTTTGGCCGATTTCATGCGGTTGTTCTTTGAGCGACGCCAATGGAGGGCGTTCAAGATATTGGATAACGGGGTTGGCACCATAGCCGATGAGCTCGACGGAATCGGCCTTTGCCGGAAAATCCTGCCGGAGACGGTTGAGCGCGTCGAGCATCACTTGGTCTTTGAAAGCAAGGATTGCCGTAGGTGGCTTGTCAAGTTGCATCAATCGGCGCGTAGCGTGTGCATTACTCGCTTGGGTAAAGTCACTTTCCTGCACGAGTGATTTATCAAAAGGAATACGGTGCTGAATCAAGCCATCCCGATATCCCAAAAAGCGATCGCGGCTAGTGGTCCAGTACGAAGACGCATTGATGAAACCAATTCTTCGATGACCGCGCGACACGAAGTAAGCGATGGCGTCGATGGCCCCTGTGTAGACATCACTGCATACACAATGATGTTCTTCGTTAATTGGCTTGCGCATGAAATATACGATAGGTGTGCCCGAGTTGACAAAGTCGTTTATATGGGTGGTGTCTAAGGTTTCGCGCGATATCGCGATGATTAGTCCGTCCACACGATTGCTCTGCATGGTAACCAGGAGTTCCTTTTCGCGCTGGATGCTCTCGTGGCTTTGTCCGATCAGTACATTATAGCCGTGGTCGTACGCGAATTTTTCAAAGCCTTCCACGGCGGCAACATAGAAGTGATCGAGCATACTCGGAATCAAGATTCCTAACGTATATGATTTTTGCTGCTTGAAACGAATGGCTGTCTGATTGGGTACGAAGTGCAATTGTTTTGCGAGCTTTTTGACACGCTCTTTGGTAGTTGCGCCAATATTGGGGTGGTCCCGCAATGCTTTTGACACCGTAGAAGGCGAGAGGTTCAATGCCGTTGCAATGTCTTTTAATGTAGCGCGCTTGTGGTCCATTGGGCTAATATAGTTAAAAAGCTGGAGTAAGGGAATATTGCGGCGATATGGCAAAAACGAAAATATCTTATAAATAATCGAATGGAAACGAGAAGAACATTTATTCAAAAAAGCCTATTAGGGATGTCGGCGGCTACCGTGGTGGGTACATCTGCTGTACAAGCGTTTTCGGGTGGCGCTAGAGACACCACTACCCAAGACAGGTTCGCATTGGGAATTGCCGGCTACAGCTTTGTGCATTTTGATATCGATGCGTCTTTGGCCATGATGAAGCGAATGGATGTACATTTTTTATGTATCAAAGACTTTCATCTTCCCCTTGCCAGTACTGATGCGGAAATAGCGGCCTTCCATAAAAAGCTAGCGGCATCTGGTGTAACAGGCTACGCGGTAGGCCCGTTGTACATGACCAAATCCAAGGCAGAAATTGATCATGCATTTGATTATGCCAAACGTGTCGGCGTGAAATTGATTGTTGGGATTCCGAACAAGGAAGATCTGGCATATATTTCTGATAAAACAGCTGAATACGATATCCGGTACGCGATCCATAACCACGGTCCGGAAGATAAATTGTACCCCAATGCCACGAGCGTTTTCGAGTTGGTAAAGGATTTGGATCCCCGAATGGGGTTGTGTTTCGATATGGGGCACAATATGCGCGATGGGCAAGACCCTGTTCAGGACCTAAAACGCTACCATAGGCGGATATTTGATATCCACTTCAAGAATGTGACTGCCGCCGATAAGGACGGTAAGACTTGTGAGTTGAGTAGGGGGGTAATCAATATCCCTGCATTCGTTAAAGCATTGCGTAAGGTGGGGTACGATGGGAAATGTAGCCTCGAATTTGAGAAAGACATGAAAGACCCGCTGGCAGGTTTAGCGGAAAGCGTGGGTTATTTCAAAGGCGTATCAGATGCTTTGTAACGGCAGGGCATTATATTTATTTAAAAGTTAACCATTGAAAATTAAAATTATAAACAGATGAATAAGTATGAATATTCGAGGAGAGCGTTCCTCAAGCAGGCAATGCTGGCCTCTGCTGCTGCCGCTGTCGCACCTAGTATATTGTCGGCGATGCCGAAACTGGCCGGCCCAAACGAGCGTGTTAATTTGGCATGCATCGGTATTGGCAATCGGGGCGCACAGATTATTGGCGACCTGTACGCGACCGGATTGGCAAATATCGTCGCACTATGTGATGTGGATATGGGGGCACCGCATACGGTCAAAATATTGGAGCAATTCCCCGATGTGCCCCGCTTTCAGGATTTTCGACAAATGTTCGACAAGATGGGCAACGAAATTGACGCCGTGTCGATCGGCGTGCCGGACCATTCGCATTTTCCCATCACCATGCATGCCATGGGCTTGGGCAAACACGTATATGTGGAGAAACCACTAGCCCGCACATTCCAAGAATGCGAGTTGCTGATGCAGGCTGCACGTAAATATAAAAATGTGGTTACCCAAATGGGAAACCAAGGCCACTCAGAGGCAAACTACTTCCAATTCAAGGCGTGGGTAGATGCGGGGATCATCAAGGATGTCACCGCAATTACCGCTCATATGAATTCGCCTCGCCGTTGGCATGGATGGGATCCGAATATCAAATCGTTTCCACCTGCGGAGCCGATCCCTGATTCGCTCGACTGGGATCTTTGGCATTCGGCAATTGCTAAACAGCACGATTACAACCACGATTACATCAATGGGCAGTGGCGTTGCTGGTATGATTTTGGTATGGGCGCCTTGGGCGATTGGGGAGCACATATCATCGATACCGCCCACGAATTCCTGGACCTCGGACTGCCTTATGAGGTGGAATGCACGAAAGCTACGGGACATAACGACTTTTTCTTCCCCATGTCATCCACTATCGTATTCCGCTTCCCGAAGCGCAAGCGAATGCCTGCGCTCGATATTACGTGGTACGATGGGCTCGACAACCTGCCGCCCATCCCGGAAGGGTACGGCGTATCGGGTTTGGACCCCAATATCCCCCCACCAAGTACGGGCGATATCGAACCCGTGAAGTTGAACCCGGGGAAAATCATCTATAGCAAGGATCTCACGTTCAAAGGCGGTTCTCACGGTAGTACACTCTCCATCATACCCGAAGAGAAAGCGCTGGATATGGCATCGCGTCTACCGGAAGTACCGGTGAGCCCGTCTAACCACTTTGCCAATTTCCTCAAGGCCTGTAAAGGCGAGGAAAAGACGCGGTCGCCATTTGAGATTTCAGCACCGCTGAGCCAGGTGTTCTCGCTGGGCGTCATGTCCCAAAAACTCCATACAAAATTGGTGTTTGATCGTAAGAATAAAGTGATTACGAACAATAAAATAGCGAACGAACTTCTAATAGGCCCGCCGCCACGCAAGGGCTGGGAACAATACTATCAAGTGTGACAGGGATAATTGATAGTTGATAATGGATAGTTGGGAACTGTTTAACCTGCAAACAGTTTCCAACTATCAATTTTTTTTGTATATTCACCTCCATGATTGGAAGGTGCTTATTACTCCTCCTGATCTCCTATGAAAGCTTAGCCCAAACCTATGTCGGTCCTAACCATCAAGCCATGGGTCAAACGGGCACCGCCCTTGAGGGGATTTACAGCATAACAGCGAATCCGGCAGGTTTGGCTGGATTGGAGGACATTGCTATCCGTGTTGGCTACCAACACCATTTTTTTTCGACCGATATTTCGACGCAAGCCGCCTTAGTGGGTATTCCCACGAGGTTGGGTACTTGGGGGCTCGTGGCGCGCCGATTCGGTATGGATGGGGCATATATCGACACCAAAGCGGGATTTGCATTTGCCCGCCGGTTCGGTCACAGCCTTTCACTAGGGATGTCGGCAAGTTACCACCAACTTTATATCCCAAAGTATTTAAGCGCCTATGCCTACACTGTCGATATCGGGGCTCAATACCATGTTGAGAAAGGAGGTACCATTGGCCTCCAATATTCGAATGTAGGTCATACCGATTTCGGGTCGGAAGTGTTCGGAACCATCCCCCATTTCGTAAGGGCTGGCTTCAGCTACCCCTTGGCAACGGTTACCTTGACCGCCGATGTTGCCTATCGGTTTAAAGACAACTTGAGTGGTCATATGGGTATGGCGTATTGGATCGGTAATGTTTTTTGTTTGCGTGGCGGATTGTCCGTTAATCCCTTACAACAACATGCGGGTTTCGGTTTCCGTTGGCAGCAATTTGTCTTTGACGCAGCGACAACATTCCATCCGCGTTTGGGCGCATCACCTCAAATTGCTTTGGGATATGCGTTTTTTTAGTAGATGCTTCGTCTTAGCCGTTACACTGTGCTCGGCGTACACCGCCCGCGCGCAAACTGCCGTGGACATGATCCTGGAGCGGCTCACCGAATTGACAATCGAAGACCTTGGCGAAGATTTTGATTTGTCGGACCTTGCCGATCGTTTATATTACTATCAACAGCATCCCATCGACTTAAACCGCACCGATGGACGCGATTTGAGAGAACTTCAATTTGTTCCACAATTGTTTATCGATAATTTATTGGACCACCGCCGCCGTTCAGGAGCGTTTGTTGCAATCCAAGAGTTGCAGGCGATCGACGGGCTAGATGCCGAGTTGCTTCGTTTATTATTGCCGTACGTAACGGTGAGGGAAAAGTCGCCACTGGCAGATGTAAGTATGCGTGAATTGTTGCGGAAGGGATCCCATGAACTGATGCTGAGATATGGCCGTACGATGCAGCAACGACAGGGATATCGCGTTACCGATACCAGTCGTTCTCGATATCTTGGTAGCCCCGACCAGTTGTTCGTGCGATATCGCTACCGGTATGGTAACCACCTGCAGGTGGCGTTGAATATGAAAAAAGATGCTGGCGAATCGTTTTTCAGCGGCGCACAGCGGCATGGGTTCGACTTCTACTCAGGGAGTATCTACTTGCGTGACCAAGGCCGGTTCCAGTATATCGTATTGGGTGATTACGCGCTCCAATTCGGCCAGGGACTGGCGATGTGGAATGGGTTGGGATTCGGAAAAGGGGCCATGGTACAAGGTATTGCCAAACAGGCTACGGGCTTACGCCCATACACTTCGTCCAATGAGCTATTGTTTTTGCGGGGTGGTGCGGCTACAGTAGCTTTTGGTAAGCTTGCGGTTACCCCGTTTTTTTCGTGGCGCGGTCTCGATGGAGCGTTGTCGCTGGGGAGCGATGGCCGGAAAAGCGTGAGCTCCCTTGGTCAGACCGGTTTGCACCGCACGCCTACAGAGGTCGCTAACCGAGACGCCGTGCATCAATGGGTGTCCGGAGCGAACGTACTGTATCAGCAGACACGGTTTCGGGCTGGTTTATTGACCTATTATACCCGGTTCGACGCGGCAATCGAACCGCAGCCGCTACTTCGCAACCAATATGCGTTTCGTGGCGATGCACTTTGGAACAGTAGCTTCTATTACAGTCGCTCATGGCGGGGTATATACCTTTTCGGTGAGGCGGCGCACAGCCATGGTAGTGGTTTTGCGGTAATGCAAGGGTTGGTAGCCACGTTACACCACCATTTATCCTTGGCTTTGCATTATCGCAATTACCAGCGTAACTACCAATCGTTTTTTAGTCAGGGACTGGCGGTGGGGAGCGATATGGCGAATGAACGTGGCCTCTATGCCGGTTTGGTGTACCACCCCAACCGGAAAGTAGAATGGACGATGTACGGCGATTTTTTTCGATTTCCCTGGTTACGATATCGTATTGATGCGCCGTCGTATGGTGTGGATTTGCTTACACAATTTACTTATAACTGGTATAAAAGGGGCCATATTTCTGTGCGATATCGATATCGTCAGCGCCAAGAGAATGCGGTGGTGGATAATGGGCGATCCCATCGTCTCGTTGCCGATGTGCGGCACCAACAGGTTCGGGTGGACGGCCAGTACAAACTTAGTTCCCGCTGGACCATGCGCAACCGCGTGGAGCTGTCCCATTACCGGAAAGAAGGAAGGAGCGCGGAATTGGGATTCATGGCCTACCATGATGTGATCTATAAGCCGCTTAGTGCGAGGCTGAGTGGTAACATGCGACTGGCGGTATTCGGTATCCCGAGTTACAATACACGCATGTATGCCTATGAGAATGATGTGTTATACGGGTACTCATTCCCGGTTTACCATAACGATGGTATCCGAGCGTATATCAATGCCCGTTACCGTATCGACAGGCAACTGGATGTTTGGCTGCGATACGCCGCATTTATTTATCGCGGCGTTGACGAAGTCGGCAGTGGATTGGACGTGGTAGCCGGAAACCAGCGGTCCGATTTAAAAATACAGCTAAGATGGCGGTTTTAACAGCACCTTTCGTGCGTTTCCTGCTGGCTTTGGCGCTAGGCGCTGGCGTGGGATGGGCCATTACCCCCACACAGCAGCTATACGCTGCCGTTTGCGGTGCGCTGGTTGTAATTGTGAGTGTTTTTGTAACCATCGGGTGTATAACGCGATTACGCCAACACCGTTATTACAATGTATTGGGGATACTGGTCCTGCAGGCATGGAGTTTCCTTGGGTGCCTGCTTATGTGGCAAACGGACCCAGCGATCGATCGGACACATTTCAGTCATTTCGGATCGAAGGCGCTGATTGGGAAGGTTGCCGAAGAACCTGTGCTGCGAGGGAACCATGTTCGGTTCCCCCTGAGTATGAGGTATGCTTATATAAACGATAGTTTGCACAACGTGACGGGAACGCTCATGCTTACGGTCCGCATAGCTGACAGCTTAGCATCGGAGCCATTCCGATACGGTGATGAACTCCTGATACCATCAAGCTTTGAAGCTATACCGCCGCCATACAATCCTGGCGAACTGGATTACAAGCGCTACCTGGCCGGCAAGAACATGTGGCATCAGGATTACCTGCTGTCCGATCAGTTGAAGCGGTTACGTATTGAACAGGGTAATCCCCTTATTGCTTATGCATTGGACCTTCGGCGGCGGATGGTGGCTAAGTTTGCTGCGTACATTTCCGATCGTGACGCCTTATCCGTGGCATCCGCATTGATTTTGGGCTACCGTGCTGAAATGAGCGACAGGTTGGTGCAGGCTTTTTCCAATACGGGCACCATCCATGTCCTGAGCGTGTCAGGCATGCATGTCGTGCTCGTATTCTGGCTGCTTGCTAAATTGTTGTGGTGGATGGACGGAAGTAAGGGACTACGCGCAACTAAGTTTATCATCCTATTGCTTGCGGTGTGGGGGTATGCCGTACTGACTGGATTTTCACCACCGGTACTTCGTGCATCTATCATGGTGGGCTTTGTAATGGCAGCTACCATCTTTGGACGGCAGAACCGTATCTACAACAGTATTGCAGCCTCTGCGTTTTTTCTTTTGTTATACGAACCGAAGTTCATCGTCGACATCGGGTTTCAGCTTTCCTATTTGGCGGTATTGGGAATTGTTTTCGTACACCCTCTTATACGTGCTGTTTTTTCCATTAGAAATAGGCTGTTGAGACCCATAACCGACTATATTGGGATGTCGATCGGAGCCCAGGCCGGAGCCGGTCCGTTAGCGGCATACTACTTCCATCAATTCCCGCTGTATTTTCTCCCGGCAAATTTGCTGATAGTGCTTCCCACCAGCGGTATTATGTATGTTGGATTTGCGTTATTGGTTTTGCCGGGAGGGCTAGTAACACGTTGGTTGGGAGAGGTATTGGAAGGGCTTATCTTGGCAACCAACACCTCGTTGGCATACGTGGAGCAATGGCCAATGGCGAGCATAGGGGGCATTTGGCCGGCCAAGTGGGAATCACTGTTGGTGTACGTGCTGATTGTATCCGTAGCGATGGCCATTATGTCCAAGCGTAAACAGTGGGTTTATGGGGCTTTGGGTTGCGTCACCATATCGGTGTGTACATCGTTTTCAGCCGCCTTCACCAATACCGCGCCCCAAGCCATCATATTCAATGTGGGCCGAAACCTTGCCATCGGCCTTGTTGGCCGAGAAGAAGCATGGGTCTACACCAACCTGCCGGCCATTGATGATCGCACAATGGAATATTCTGTTTTGCCGGCCTTGGAATCCCGAGTACCTGTAGCGAATATCCATTTTATGCCGGATGATTCTGTATACCTCGACCGCCAAGTATATGCGAAAGGAGGCGTGCTACAATTCGGGGACGCCCGATTTATGGTGTACGATGGCATCCATACCTATGATGGCCATATGGATGTGGATGTCGTCCTCTTGCGCAATAATCCTCAAGGGTCCTTGGCCGAACTCCTGAAAGCCATTAACTGCAAGCAATTAATAGTGGATGGATCTAATTACGATTCAACCATCGGCCGATGGACGGCGGAAGCCGAGGCCGCCGCACTTCCTGTGTATGTGTTGAAGGACAATTTTGCGTATGTTTGGCCATTGCAATCACCGTTGCCATGAACAGTGTAGACATCCTTCGGAAATACTGGAAGCACGAGTCGTTCCGGCCGCTGCAGGAAGAGGTTATCCGGTCGGTACTGGCAGGGCGTGATACGCTTGCGTTGATGCCAACCGGAGGCGGGAAATCGGTATGTTTCCAGGTGCCTGCCTTGGTCAAGGATGGCATATGTATCGTGGTGACGCCGCTTATTGCACTGATGAAAGACCAAGTTGAAAACCTGCAGGCCAAGGGTATTAAAGCTGTTGCGATTTTCTCGGGCATGACTAAGCGCGAGGTGGACATAGCGCTCGATAACTGTGTCTATGGCCCCATCAAGTTCCTATATCTTTCGCCCGAACGGCTTGGCAGCGATTTGGTACAAGAGCGTATACGCCATATGAACGTTAACCTTCTGGCGGTGGATGAAGCCCATTGTATTTCGCAGTGGGGGTATGATTTCCGACCTTCATACCTGCATATCGCTAAACTACGATCGTTGCAGCCCGGCGTGCCATTCCTCGCACTTACCGCCACGGCCACTGCCCGGGTGGTAGATGATATCCAAACCCAGTTGCAGTTCTCTGTGAACAATGTACTGCGGAAGAGTTTCGTGCGGGAAAACTTGGCTTATATGGCCTTTGATGAGGAGGATAAGCAGGGCCGCATGCTACGTGTTATCCGTAAGCTGCAAGGGAGTGGTATTATCTATGTGCGCAACAGGCGGGAAACGCAAGAGACAGCCCGTATTTTATTGAATGAGGGCATTTCAGCCGATTTTTACCATGCAGGTTTGGAAACTCCCGAGCGGGCACGGAAACAAGAAGCTTGGAAGATGGGCGGAATCAGGGTGATTGTGGCCACCAATGCTTTCGGAATGGGCATTGATAAGCCGGATGTACGATTCGTTATCCACCTTGATATCCCCGACTCGCTAGAGGCATACTACCAGGAAGCTGGACGAGCGGGACGGGACGGTAAGAAAGCTTTTGCAGTGCTGCTCTACCATCAGAGCGACCGTAACCAGTTGCTGAAAAATCATGAACTAAGCTTTCCGGCAGTCGAGTATATCAAGCAGGTTTATCAGCACCTGGCTAACTACTATCAGTTGGCCCATGGCGCCGGAGAGGGACTGGTGCTGGATTTTGACGTAGCCGACTTTTGCAGCCGTTACAAGCTGGATGTGGTGATGACACTCAACGCCCTGAAATTCCTGGAACGCGACGGCTGGATCAGCGTAAGCGAATCGGTATACATCCCCTCACGGGTAAAGTTCGAAACAAACCAACAGGACTTATACAAATTCCAGGTCGAGAATATCGCATACGACGGACTGATTAAGACCATCCTTCGTAGCCATGGTGGCGCATTTGATGACTTTGTGCCAATCCGTGAGTACGAATTAGCCAAAAGGATGGGAAGGCCACGTTCTGCCATCGCGGATATGCTCGAATACCTCCAGCAACTGGAAATCCTTACTTACCTACCCCAGACCGATAGCCCAAAACTACAGTTTCTACGCGCTAGGATTGACAGCAAGCGGTTGCATGTAGATAGCGGTTATATCCGCGAGCGGAAAGCGGTCAAACAAGGCCAATTGGATGCCGTTTTCGCCTACCTCGACGGCACGGATTGCCGGAGCAGGCAATTGCTTACGTATTTTGATGAAGTCAACTCCAAATTATGTGGAATTTGTGACCGTTGCCTGGTACGGAATAAGGTAGCAAACGTGGAGGAACGCCTAATGCTGGAACTGGTGGAGTTGCTTTCGGATGGGCCGTTAAGCATTGACCAGTTGGTGTTGGGACTAAAAACGGGCGACGAAACAACGCGCCTCGCATTTATACGCAAAAGGCTGGATGAAGGAAGGCTGAAAGTAAATGGCGATAAATATTATTTGGAATAATGGGTAAGCCTCGAAAAATGTCTTGTATTCGTAGACAGATTTCAATCGATCGCAAGTTGCGCGTGCACAGTACATTCGCAGTAAACTTGTAATACAGCTTATTTTTAGCTATTTTCGCAACCGAAACTCATTCAGATTATGTCAAAAAACACCACCATTTCTTATACCAGAACAGATGAGGCCCCTGCTTTGGCCACGTTCTCTTTTTTACCCATTGTCAAAGCATTCACAGGTCCGGCCGGCATATCGGTCGAGGAAAAGGACATTTCATTGGCAGGACGCATCATAGCCAATTTTCCAGAGCGACTTACGGACAACCAGAAGATTACCGATGCGCTTGCCGAACTGGGGCAGTTAGCCACTACACCTGAGGCTAACATTATCAAGTTGCCTAACATTTCTGCTTCCATTCCGCAGTTGAAGGCGGCCATCAACGAATTGCAAAGCAAAGGATACGCGGTGCCCGATTATCCCGAGGAGCCGAAGAATGACGAGGAAAAAGCAATCCAAGCACGCTATGCAAAAGTACTTGGATCTGCCGTGAATCCGGTGTTGCGTGAAGGTAATTCCGACCGCCGCGCACCGCGTGCCGTTAAAAATTATGCGAAGCAACATCCACATTCCATGGGCGCGTGGACAGCGGATTCAAAAACCGAGGTGGCTTCGATGTCCTCCGACGATTTCTATGGGAACGAAAAGTCGGTAACCGTATCGCAGGCTACGACATTCAAGATCGAGTTCGTGGATGAAAGCGGTAAAAAGACCGAGTTGAAAGCTCCGGCCCCAATACAGGCGGGCGAAGTTATCGATTCATCGCATATGGGCATTTCTGCACTGAAAAAATTCGTTGCGGAGCAGATAGGTGCAGCCAAACAAACCGGTGTACTGCTTTCTGCGCATTTGAAAGCGACGATGATGAAGGTGTCCGACCCCATTATCTTCGGAGCCATCGTGGAGGTCTATTTTAAGGACGTGTTCAGTAGGTTTGCGGATCTTTTCAAAAAGCTTGGTGTAGACACCCGCAACGGCTTAGGCGACATCTATGCGAAAATTGCTGGGCATCCACAGGAAGATGAAGTGAAATCGGCCATTGCCGCGGCTATTGAAAACGGTCCAGACTTAGCCATGGTCAATTCCGACAAGGGAATCACTAACCTCCATGTTCCGTCGGACGTGATCGTCGATGCCTCCATGCCAGCGATGATCCGTAATTCCGGTCAGATGTGGGACAAAAATGGCGGTGTTCGCGATACGTTGGCGCTGATTCCCGACCGTTCATATGCCGGTGTGTACGCGGCTACGATTGCTGACTGTAAACAACATGGGGCATTTGACCCGTCGACTATGGGATCGGTATCAAACGTCGGACTGATGGCCCAGAAAGCCGAAGAGTACGGCTCGCACGATAAAACCTTCCAAGCGATTTCCAAAGGAACGATCCAAGTAGTAGACGCCGAGGGAAACGTGTTGATGACCCAAGTGGTTAACGCAGGCGATATCTTCCGGATGTGCCAGACTAAGGATGCGCCGATTCGCGATTGGGTGAAGTTGGCCGTTAATAGGGCACGCCTTTCCGGTACGCCTGCCGTCTTTTGGTTGGATGAAAATCGGGCGCACGACCGCCAACTTATCGAGAAGGTTAATTCCTACCTGGCCGAACACGACACATCGGAATTGGATATCCGGATCCTTAATCCGGTCGAAGCGACCAAGTTCTCTTTAGCGCGGATTCGAAAAGGTGAAGATACGATTTCAGTGACAGGGAATGTACTTCGAGACTACCTCACCGATCTATTTCCTATTTTAGAGTTGGGAACATCGGCAAAGATGCTTTCCATTGTGCCGTTGATGAATGGTGGAGGGCTTTTTGAAACTGGAGCAGGCGGATCGGCGCCCAAACATGTGGATCAGTTCGTGAATGAGGGTTACCTGCGTTGGGATTCATTGGGAGAATTCCTCGCGTTGGCCGTCTCGTTAGAACATGTGGGACAAACCCAGGGCAATGCTAAGGCACTGGTTCTGGCAGAGGCTTTAGACGCTGCTACTGAGAGGTTTTTAGAGACCAATAAGTCGCCAGCACGGAAAGTGGGACAAATCGATAATAGGGGCTCGCATTTCTACCTGACGCTGTACTGGGCCGAAGCATTGGCCTCCCAGACCAAAGACCGTGAACTGAGCGCATTGTTTGCGCCGGTTGCAGGCAAACTGCGTGACAATGAAAGTAAGATTAATGACGAACTGATTGGTGCACAAGGTAAACCACAGGATATCGGTGGTTACTATTGGCCCGACAAAGCGAAAGCAGAAGCTGCAATGCGGCCGAGCGAGACGCTGAATGCCATTATTGCATCGGTCTAACTGATAGGAGGCTCAAGGGTTCTTTTTTGTAACTCTTTTACTCGCTTCCAAATAGGTGGGAAGTGCCGCTGAACCATGTTAATCAAAAAGCTCCGCTTCGAGGAGCTTTTCTTTTATGGCAGGGTCCGTTTGCAACATAGCCTCAACTTCCACCTTGTCTTTCGAGTCGAAGATGAACAGGCCGCGGTAACCACGTTCGTTTTTCCCGAAGGGTCCGGCGACAATCAGCTTTTTCTGTTCCACTAGGCGATTGATGTTTTCGAGGTGCCCGCGGAACAATGCGCTGATCTGTTGTTTATCATCCAACCTTGCTGATCCGGTCTTCAGGATGACGAAAATATACGATTTATCCCATACTCGTCGGCACCTAAAGTATCTGCGAGTGCCTGTAGTCCGGGTTGTTTGTTTGGGCGGTAACGCCGCCACACCAAAGGATACGCAAACATCAATGCATAACGTGGTTTTTATCGTCTTCAGGTCCATTATCGACAGCTTTTTCGATCCTATCGGCTTTCAAGTATGGTCTTCATATGTTGTAACCCTTTGTCGAAATCATCACCCATATCGAAAAAGAGCGACATGAGGTTAAAAGGGTAGGGCGACTTACCCGATATGCCCCATTTTACGACGGTTTGGCTTTCGCCCTGGGCTTCGGTAAGCAGGTAACATGCTGCTTCTGATTCGAAAGGTTCCTTGAATCGGAGTTGTGTGTCAATTCGCTCACCTTCGATAATATGGGTGATTTCCTGTTCCCCTTTGCCTATTTTCTCTCCGTCCCAAGCGTATATGAAGCCCACTGTGCCGTCTGTGCCACTGGTGGTTGTTTCTGCTTCGGGGTCCATCTTGTGCCAAACATCGTATTCCTTTTGGTTGTTCAGGTGCTTGATGTAATCGAATACTTCCTGCTTTGGTTTGTTGATGTTAATTTGCCGTTCGCTGGTAAACTCACGTTTAACGAAAAGCGCCGCAATGAGCGGAAAAGCGATGATAATCGCTAGGATGACTAAGATTCTTTTTAAGTTTTTCATGGAACAATGGTTAGCAATTTTTAAACAAACTTAAGGAAAGCACATTTTATATACAATAAAAAACGCTCCCTGAAATTTCAGGGAGCGTTAAGTTATGGATCCAACAATGGCTTACGCCATTATTTTTTCGAGCGGCTTTCCTCGCCTTCCAACTGTTGCTTCAGCTGTGCAAGTACATCGAGGTCGCCCAGCGTGGACTTTTCTACGGATTCCTTCACTTTCTTCACCGCGGAGGAAGCAGCTTTAGCTTCTTTCTTACGGTTATTGAAGTCTTCCATCCGCGCTTCTGCGCGTTGGTCCTCCCAGATACGGGAATGGGAAATCACCACACGCTTGTTGTCCTTGTTGAATTCAATGATTTTGAAATCAGCAACTTCGTCAAGCTTCAACGGGTTACCGTCTTCTTTGATGCTGTGTTTGGCAGGAGAGAATCCTTCTACACCATAAGGTAGCGCCACGATATTACCTTTTTCGCCTACCTTGATTACCGTCCCTTCATGGATGGAGTCGAGGGTGAAAATGGTTTCAAAAGTATCCCATGGATTCTCTTCCAATTGTTTATGGCCGAGGCTCAATTTGCGATTTTCTTCGTCGAGCTCCAGTACAACAACCTCCAATTCTTCGCCTACTTTAGTGAATTCGTTGGGATGGTTGATTTTCTTCGACCATGAAAGGTCAGAGATGTGGATCAATCCGTCGATACCTTCTTCGAGTTCAACAAACACACCGAAGTTGGTCATGTTTTTCACAACAGCTTTCTGCTTCGAACCGATGGGGTAGCGGTCGGCAATGTTTTTCCAAGGGTCTGGAGTCAATTGCTTAATGCCGAGGCTCATCTTCCGGTCTTCGCGGTCGAGCGTAAGGATTTGGGCTTCCACTTCATCACCCACTTTGAGGAATTCTTGCGGGCTGCGCAGGTTTTGCGACCAAGACATTTCAGAAACGTGGATAAGTCCTTCTACGCCAGGTGTGATTTCGAGGAATGCACCGTAGTCTGCCACGGTGACGATTTTGCCTTTCACCTTCGAGCCTACTTCCAGTGAAGTATCCAACGATTCCCAAGGATGCTCGGTAAGTTGTTTCAGGCCGAGGGCAATCCGTTTTTTCTCGTCGTCGAAATCGAGTACCACGACATTGACGGTCTCATCAAGCTGCAATACTTCCCGCGGGTGCTCGATACGGCCCCATGAGATGTCGGTAATGTGCAACAGGCCATCCACACCGCCGAGGTCGATGAACACACCGAAGTCTGTGATGTTTTTGACCGTACCTTCCAATACCTGTCCTTTTTCGAGCTTGGAGACAATCTCGGTTTTTTGGTTTTCCAAGTCGTCCTCGATAAGTACTTTGTGGGATACGACAACGTTTTTGAATTCGTGGTTTATTTTTACCACCTTGAACTCCATCGTTTTACCCACGTAGATGTCGTAGTCGCGTATGGGTTTAATGTCGATTTGCGAACCGGGTAAGAACGCTTCAACGCCTTTGATGTCTACAATGAGACCACCTTTGGTACGGCTCTTCACAAAACCATCGATGATGGTATCATTCTCGAGCGCTTCGTTGATTTCTTCCCACGATTTCTGTGTTTTCGCGCGTTTCCGCGAAAGTACCAACTGACCGTTGGCATCTTCTTGGGATTCGACGAAAACATCGACCGTGTCACCAACCTTCAAATCGGGTGTGTCACGGAATTCAGAAAGGGATACCAAGCCATCGGATTTGAAACCGATATTGAGCACCACGTCCTTGTTGTTTATGGACACAACGGTGCCTGATACGATTTCACCACGGTTGATCGAATTGAAGGTTCCTGCATACTGTTCTTCCAACTTCGCGCGCTCTTCGTCGCTGTAGTTGCCAAAACCTTTTTCGTCCTTGTCCCAATCGAAATCGTCCTCGGGGGTTTCCCATGTGGTCGATTTGATTTCGTCAATGAACTTCGAATCGGCTTCCGACTCGATGTCCTCCTTTTCTTTCACCAAGGTCTCCTCAGTGCCTTGAAGTTCAGCTGTTTTAGCTGCTAATTCCTTTTCTGCTTCTTGTTTTTTTGCCATTAATTCATATTTCTCCTTTTCCCCGATTTTTATCGGGACTGCAAAGGTATGAAAAACTTTTATTTATAGGGAGTTATTGTTTTTTTATTTAAAATAAAACATCGGATTATGAGCACATTAGTGTAAGCGTACGCCACCACCTGTTCCGATTCTGGGACATGAAGGGTTGCTGTTTGGCGTTTGGCGTTGACCACTTGGCTATTTTTTTGGCACCATGTTGGCATATATAATCGCAAACATAGAAACGAAAGGAGAATAAGCTATGAAACGATTATCGACATACGTGGCCTTGGCATTGATAGGCACAGTGCTACTGTTGCCCGGCTGCGTGAGCAATAAGAAATACCGTTCGTTGCAAGCGAATTACGATGAGATGCAACGTAAAGAACAAGAGCTGAACAAACGTTACCAGGACGCCCAGCAGCAATTGTCGTCGGCAAATACCCAGGTGAAAAGCTTGGAGGACCGGATTGCTTCCGAACGTTCGAATGTGGCGGCACTGCAGGAAGCACTCAATAAATGCCTCACGTCGTCCAATCAAGGAAATGTGAATATTTCCAAGCTGGTTGACGAGATCAACGCATCCAACCGATACATTCAACACTTGGTGAACACCAAAAATAAAAGTGATTCGTTGAATCTGGTCCTGACCAATCGGTTGACCCGATCGTTGAGTCGCGAGGAAATGCAAGATGTCGACGTGCAAGTGTTGAAGGGGGTGGTATACATCTCGTTATCAGATAATATGCTCTACAGGTCTGGAAGTTATGAGATATCCGACAAGGCAGGGGAGACACTCAGCAAGATTGCGAAGATTATCATGGACTATCGAGATTATGATGTACTCGTTGAAGGGAATACCGACAATGTGCCTATTTCGAAACCGAACATACGCAATAATTGGGATTTGAGCGCGTTGCGTGGCTCCTCTGTGGTACAGTCCCTGCAAGAAGATTACGGGGTTGACCCCAAACGCCTTACGGCCGCAGGACGAGGCGAATACAATACCATCGCTAGCAATGCGACCGAAAGCGGCAAAGCACGTAACCGGCGCACCCAGATCATCATTACACCAAAGCTTGACCAGTTTATGGACTTGATAGATAAGGCCCCGGAGAGCGAATCTTCGACTGATGCAGCGTTGATGCCGGCGGATACGACGATGGTGCTTCCTGTTGAGCAGCCCTAATTGAATGGCCTAAGGCAGCTAACGAGCCGATTTCCTTCGCTTTCCGAAAGGGGCAGGGGGGAATCGGTTCACTGCTTGTTTGAAATCGTCGTCATAATCGTTTTCACCATTTCGGCCTCGGTAAAAGGCTTTTCTATGAAACCGTCGAAGACGGCCTCGGCGCCTATCTCCTCCACATACTTAAGGGCAGATAGGTCAGCAGAGATTGCCAAAACGCATATCCCTTTGAAGCGTTCTTCCGCGCGGATTTTTTCAAGCAACTCAATGCCGCTCATACCGGGCATGTTGATATCGGTGATAATAACATCAACAAGCTGGCTTTCTAGGAAAACCAGTGCATCCTCGCCGCTGTTGACCGTATGGAAGCTTCCTACGTTTTGGAAAAACTGTTTCATCAACAGAATGTTGATGGGGTTGTCATCTACGACCAGTAAACGGAAATCTGTCGGCAAATCGGATAGCTGGGCTTTCCGGTGCTCGTGCGCTTCCATTCTGCTATCCCGAAACGGGATATCGGCGAAGAAAACGGCGCCTTTCATTGGCTTACTCTTCAAGCCGATTGATCCACCCAACTCCTCCGCCATGATTTTAGATATATACAGTCCCAAGCCAATACCGCCCGAATTGGGGTTGGCGGTGAAATATTTTCGGAATATTTGATGTCGGTCTTTCTCCTGGATGCCTACGCCGCTATCTTCTACTTCAAAGTGCAAATTGGATTCCCCGTTTTTACGGGATAACGATGCCCTGAATGTGATTTCGCCTTTCTGCGTGTATTTTATGGCGTTGCTCAAAAAGTTCGAAGCGATTTGCCTTATCCTGAATTCATTGCTCGACAAACTCAATAGTGGATCGATTTCAATCTCGGTATGTAGTTTCAGGTTTTTTAGTTCCGCTTGGTTTCTATGTAGCGCCACGATATCCTGGAACGACCGACGTGGTGAAAAATATTCGTTTACGATGCGGCTTTTTTGAGACGCCTCCAGTTTGCTCAAACTTAGGATGTCCGCGATATTATTGCTGATGAGGTTGATGCTGTAATATACCGAGTCGATCAGCTTTTCGTCGGCCGCTTCTGCTGGAGCCTTACTTTTAAGCATATCGATAACTCCCACAAGCGAATTGAGTGGTGTACGTATCTCATGGCTGATGCTTGCCAGCACGCTGGTTTTCTCTTCGGCGAGCTTGGCGGCATAATCTTTTTCCAAACGCAGGCGACGCTCGTATGAACTGGCATAGAATTGATAATAAACAAGCGCAACGATCATGATGAACATCAATATCAATGCGAAGATCAGCTGCTTGCCAAACAATTTTATATTCTCTTTATAAAGCGAGAAATTGCTTTCCTCCGCTTTGCGCAATGTGTATAGATCTAGCGACTTGACAATTTCCATACTTTCTTTGAGTTTGTTCAGCAGATCGATATTGGTCGTTATGAGCTGCCGTTCTTTCGCCTGGAGCTGTACGAACGTAAGCTGGAGATCGGCGATGTTGCCCAAATAGGATCTTTCCAGGTCGGATTGGGCTTCAGATAAGTTATCCCTTAATAATGCAATTCGCTCGATATCCACATTACTATGCTCGCTGGCTACGACGATGGTATCGTCTTTGGCGTTGAATATCCGCTTGATCAATCCAGGACGCTTTCGCACAATCGTGTCTTTTGTAATACTTGTAGTCGTGTCGAGCAACATCTGGTCGACGACCGATTCGATTTTGACGGGACTTCGCCGGCTAAGGTTATCGTGCTTACTTAATAGCTTCAGCGAATCGTGGGTGTGAAATACTAAACGATCGAGCCGTTTTTTCAGGGCCGCAAATTCCATAGCAATCCGCTGTTGGTCTGCCACTTTAAGCGATGGATCATTCAACGGGTTATCTGAAAAGCGCACGGTCGCCAGCGAGTCAACAAAACCTTTTAGTAAATCGAGCTTTGCCAAGTAGTTATGGTAACTGCTGTCGCTAAACTCGAGCGTATAAAGGCGAAAGGCATGTTCCGTGTCACTATATGTGGAAAAAAGATAATTCAACTTGTCCGATCCGGCTTGCCGTGTTTGATACGCAGCTGTTAATCGACGCTCCAGTTTTCGGTACTGGCCGTATTGGTAAATAAAGACGGCTCCGATAAAAAGGAATAAAATGATGAGACAGCATAATAACAGGATTCTTGCTATTGGCGTATTTTGTTTAATTTTCTTCATGGTTAAGTTGTTCCGTTTATAGCAGGTTAGGACCAATGCAATGATTTGCAAAAATAGGTTAAAATTTCAGCGCTGGCAAGATTTTAAATTGCCGTGAATTTCGCACGTGCTATTAGCTGTCGGTCAATCGGGGGGATGTGCCGACTTGAATGTGTTGAAGGAGCGGGGCCGTACAATCTTGATGCTTTGTTTCGAAAGTGCAATGCTCGCATTCAATTCAAAACCTACCAATAAGATTAAGGAATTGAGGTATAGCCAAATCATGATGACGATAAGCGTGCCGATGGAGCCGTAAAGTTTATTGTAAGCGTTAAAGTTATTGATGTAAAATGCAAATCCGGAAAAGGTCAAGATAGCCAGGATGGTTGCCAGCATGGCTCCTGGGCTGAAAAGTCTCCACTTCCGTGACGAAGCAGGCCCGAACTTGTAAAGGATGCTCACGGTAAAAAAATAGATTCCGAAAAGGATGACCCATCGTGCAGCTGCGATAATGAAGCCCCAGAAAGCCGCGTTGATCTCGATGTTCTTACGGAGATAACCGACTACATAGCCTGCAGCGGTAAATACCGTCATACCCACCGCCAGTGCGGTGATGATCATGAGAGTTAATCCAATGGCTACTAACCGCTGTTGGCCCCAACTGCGGCTTTCGATAAGTAGCGAAGCTTTATTGAAAGCCAGCATCAAGGAGCTGACACCGTTGGTGGCAAAAAAGGTTGCCAGGATAAAACCGACGGACAGCAATCCGCTGTTTTGGTTTTTCACGATGTCTTCCAGCGTCGACTCAACTGTAAGGAACGCATTTTCAGGTATCACCACTTCCATGAAATCCAACAGCTGTTCCTGGAAGTTATCTATCGGGATGTAGGGGATGAGTGTAAACAGGAAGATGATGCCTGGGAAAATGGCCAACATAAAATTATAGGCCAGCGAAGAGGCTTTGTTGAGGATGGATTCACGTGCAATTTCTTGGAAAAAGAAAGTCGCCACGGTATATAAGGGCAATGCGCCGAAACCGGGCAACACAATCACCTTAGTCCATTCAATGAATTGAAAATAGGGCCGGAATTTCAGTAATGTATGGTGAATCCAGTTCATTGCTTAATCAAAATACGACGCTAGTCGTTCCATGAAATCGCTCGGCGCAACGCACGGTTTGTTGCGTTTCATGTCTACGAAAACCAAGGTCGTGCTGCCCGTGTTGAGCAATTCACCCCGTTGGTTAAACAATTCATATTCAAAGCGGATTTTAACACGGGGTTTTTCTTTCAGGTGTGTGCGTATGGTGATCTCCTCGTCATATCGCGAGGGCTTCAGAAAGCGGGAATGAAGCTCCAATACGGGCATCATTACCCCGCTATCTTCCAGGGCTTTATACGAGAACCCTAAGCTGCGGAAGAGTTCCACTCGGCCCACTTCATAGAATGCAGCGTAATTACCGTAGTAAACATACCCCATTTGGTCGGTCTCTGCATAGCGAACCCGTACATTTGTTTCAAACGTATACATCAGCGCTTGATGTTTCGCTCATTTAGAGCTTGTTGGAATTTGCGTGCGTTGATGTTGTGTTCAGCTTGGGTTACCGCGAAATTATGGTAACCCGAAAAATCATCTTTCGCACACATATAGATATAATCGTGTTGTTTGTAGTTCAATACGGCGTCGATTGCTGCAATGCTTGGCATCATGATGGGGCCCGGTGGCAATCCCCGATATAGGTAAGTGTTGTATGGCGAATCGGTACGCAGGTGCCGGTAAAGCACACGCCGTATAGTGAAGTCGTTATTCGCAAAAATAACAGTGGGGTCGGCCTGTAGCAGCATGCCTTTTCGCAACCGGTTCAGGTACAGGCCAGCAATGGTAGGCATTTCGTCGGTATGCAGCGCTTCGCCTTTCACAATGGAGGCCAACACGGCTACTTCCTGCGGATTGAGGTCGACCGCTTTCGCTTTTTGGCGCCGTTCGTCCGTCCAGAATTTCTCGTACTCATTGTGCATCCTCTCGGCAAACTGTTCGATAGATGTATTCCAATAAAGCTCGTAGGTGTTCGGTACGAACATGCTGAGGAAATTTTCGGAGTCGAAGCCAAAACGTGCTGCCAGGCTGTCGTCGTTCAGCAAATCGACAAAGGCGATGGAATCGGGTTCCAACTGCTTCGCCAATACGCTAGCCAGGTTTTCCTTGAGCCTTACGTTCTCGAAACGGAGCTTTACCGGCTCCTGGAAACCACCTCCAAGCTTGTTAATCAGTGTCCGGTTGTTCATGCCAGCTTCCAACTTGTATTTGCCCGGTTTCACACGGCCGGGATAACCCATTTTGGTGGCGGCCCACCTGAAGGCGCCCGTGTCGGTTACAGCGTGTAGCTCGCCAATACTGGTCATCACATCCTCGAAATCCCAATGTGTGTAGATATAAAGATACTCGGCATCGGCCGTTACGCTTGGGGCAAAAAAGGATTTGTAATACTTGTAGGCGATAGTCCCGCCGATGGCAATCGCTAAGGCGGCGGCGACTCCCAATGTGATGAATATGCCTTTTTTCTTTTTGTTCATTCGAAAAAAACTAATTTTGCTGGTCTCTTACCGGCTAACTATTGCTCATTGGTGAGGGCAACATTGATTGGCGTTCCAATGCTTACTTTTGGGTCTGTGGGTGTCGGTGTTTGCGATACGACCGTTGCGCCGGCGGTATCGGTTATCAAGCCCATAAAGTTTACAGCGCCCAGGGTCAATGAATTGCCTTGTAGTGCAAATTTAGCCTGTTCCAGCGTAAGACCGGTCAAGTCGGGCACCTGTACTTCGCTATCCCCGCGTCCATCGCCCAATACAAGTTCTACGGTGGATCCCTTGGGTATCGGCCGCCCCGCGTTAAGTCGCTCGTTGCCGAATTTTACATCGAGCACGACATCCCTAGCGATATCGGGAATATACGTGGTATCGCCCAGTTTGATGCCATAACTATTGAGGACGGCACGTGCTTCGACGAAGGTTTTTTCAATCAGATCGGGGAACGCCACTTCGGGTGCCACGCGTGTAATGATAGTGAGGTATAGCGTCCGGTTTTGCTTTACCTTGGTTCCGGGGTCGGGATCCTGTTCAATAACCAGTCCCGGTTTCGCATCTACTTGATACACGGAATCGAGATCGTATTCGAAGCCATCGGCCTGCAGTTTTTGTACCGCTTCGTCAATCGGTATTCCCCGAAGGTTGGGTACCGCAATTGATTTGTCGTGGCGCGTATAGGTGTTGAGGCCGAATATGATGAGCAGAAAGAAAGCCGTTAGCCCGATAAGGGCACCGATAAGGTTTTTCCTGAAGGTGTCGGTCCGTAAGTACTGAAAAAATTTTACCATCGTCAAGTCTTAGCATTTCGCACGCACCATGCGTTCCTATTGGTGCAGAGCAATATTAACGCCATTGTTCGGTCATCGTAACCGAAATGCCGCGTATATCGCACAAAATTATTCGTTTTTCCGGGCATAGCAAATTATATTTTCTCCGCCCCTAGTTTCCCATCTTGTAAATAATCTGCAAGTTAGCTATGTTTGCCCAATCATGAGCATACGCATCGCACTAGTTACCGGCGGCTACACCGCAGAAGCCGAAGTTTCGCTGAAAAGCGCTGATTTTGTTTACCAGCAATTGGATAAGTCGTTGTATGAGGTCTTTCCCATTACCATCACCACCGATAGCTGGTTCCACGTAGGCGATAATGGCGTGAAATATTCCGTCAACCGTGACGACTTCTCCCTTCCGATGGATGGACATACGGTTCGCTTCGATGTGGTTTTTATGATGTTGCACGGATCGCCTGGTGAAGACGGTCGCCTTCAGGGATATTTTGATATGGTAGGGCTGCCCTACACGTCATGCGATGCACTGACCTCCGCCCTGACAATGAACAAAGCCTATACGAAAGCGGTGTTGGCTGGCATCCCCGATTTGCATGTGGCTAAATCGGTCCATTTGTTTGCGTCGCAACGCGACTCGGCCGCTGATATGGTGCGCGATGCCTTGTCATTGCCTTATTTTGTCAAACCTAATGCAGGTGGAAGCAGTATCGGGATGACGAAGGTCAAGTCAGATGCAGACCTCGCCGTAGCGATCGACAAGTCGTTCGACGCCGAAAACACAGGCAAACAGGTTATCGTGGAAGAATTTGTGGATGGCCGGGAGTTTTCCGTAGGTATATACCGTCGGGCGGGAGAGCTGGTGGTGTTGCCGGCTTCGGAAGTCATTACCGAACGCGAGTTCTTCGACTTCGAAGCGAAGTATATCGATGGGCAGACCAAGGAAATAACGCCCGCTGAGTTAACCGTCGAGCAGCGTAGCCGTGTGGAGCGCATCATCAAGGCCATCTATACTCGCCTCAATTGCAAAGGCATGGTACGGGTGGATTTTTTCCTCGAACGAGCCACGGACCGGTTTTATTTCATTGAAATCAATACCATTCCCGGTCAGACCGCCCAAAGCTTCATCCCCCAGCAGGTGCGTGCAGCGGGAATGACCGAATCAGCATTTTACAGCGAATTGATTGAAGACGCTTTACGCAAATGATAATCGACCATGGATAATAGAAAATAAAATTATACAACTATCAATTATCTACCACTTCCACCCACTTCCCCGATGTGGTCACTTGTATGCGATTATCATACATAGCCTCTGCACTTACTGCTGGTAAAAAATATCTCCCGATATACGATGCGTTCAAAAGCACTCGGTACGTCAACGTTTCATTTTCCCTGATGTTGAAATGGGTAAGCACGCGGTCGTCGCGGATGTCCACGTAGGTGGCTGGCGAGGAAGTTACCGCCGACTGGGTATTGTTTAGCCGCGTGTTGATGATCTCCCATCCCGATGGGAAGATCTGAGTCAGTGCCATGTGTTCGTAGGTGCCCATGCTACCAGTGTTCTTGAGGGTCACCACGGCCACGAAATCCGTTCCCTGCAGCAATGCCGTGGGGTCTACCGGTTTGCCTTCTAAATCCGTGTATTTCACATCCATAGTGATTAGCTCGGGGTTGTTGCGCATGGGCGGATTTTCACCCACGGGCAGCTTGCCTTCACGAATCACACGTACATACAGCTTGTTGGCGCTTTCATTCTCGATATGCAGTTTGTTGCCGGGTTTGCCCATGTCTACATCGATACGGTAGAGATAGGTGTCGGCGTTTACGCTAGCCGACTCACCATTCAGGGTGTAGTTGAAGTTATTTTTCCGTTGCTCGCCGCCACCGAACTTGCCAATGGCAAGTAACGCGTAAGCGGTAGTTTGTGTACTATACCAGCTGTCGTTGTCGAGCCCCGACGCCACGGACAGAAGCATAGGTTCCGCCTCTTCATATCGTTTCATCAGGTTGAGCGTCTCAAGGATCATGGCTCGATCGCGCAATGCCGACCCGAACGTGTATCCGGCGTGTTCATACGGTCTAACATCGGTGGAGCGACCCTTTACCAGTTGGTTGGCCACAATGCCCTGGCCAGCCAGTTGATATGCCCCGGCCAGCCGCCAAGCGGCTTCGTCCGAAAGGTAAGGAAATTCCTTGAGGCGGTTCATCGCTCCCATTTCCGGGGCTTTGGCCAGGGCCAGTAAATAGAGTCGGTAGGCCTGTAACAGATCGCCGCCGCGCCAGTTGTATTGATTAGGCGTCCATCCCTGGGCCGCATTCCGTTGGTAACGGAGCCAGCTGTCAAGGAATCCCGTGGGTAACATGTATCCTTTGGCTTGTGCTTCCAGTAGGAAGTGGCCTGCATAGTTGGTGCTCCATTCATTCACAGCCGTGGCCCCCGGCCAGTAGCCCAGCCCGCCATTAGGTAGTTGGTAATTGCGTAGCCGATTAATCCCAGCTTTGATATTTCGTTCAATCGCCGCTTTATCGCGGTCCTTCAATTCAATCAGCCTGTCCAGCATCAGCTGTGGAAATACGCTGGACGTCACCTGCTCCAAGCACCCATAAGGATAGCGAATAAGGTAATTCAGTCGTTTGGAGAGATTTATCGGTGGCAAGGACGATACTTCCACCGAGGCGGTGTTGCCATTGCCGGGGCCGAGGGGTTCGATATCCTGCTGCCACGATCCATTGCCCGCTATTTCGTGTTTGTCGACCGAGGTAACGAACGGATTGGGGTTACGGATATCGATCTCGATTTCGTATATGGCCGTTTCCGACCCACTTTTCGCTACGGCGCGCAGCTTACCTACGCCGGTCTTGTTGCCCACGGTTGCGGTGGCATAGGCCATCTGTTCCCCGGGCTTGTCAAAACGCAACGTCTGCTTGCCGCCCTGTATGGAGAGGCCACCCGATGCAGTGACGTCGAGGCTCACCTGCTTCACCTGGTCTTCCATGGCGAAAACGGTGAGCGGCAACTTGAATGTCTCTTTCGGTCCGATGACGCGCGGAAGGGTAGCCAGCAGCATCAGCGGCTTTTTTACGGCTACGGCTTTTTCGGCAAACCCGTAAGCCCCGTCCTGCCCGGCAATCACCATTGCCCTTACTGAACCGATGTATTGCGGTAGCGTAAAATCGTGGGTATTGGTGCGGCCCTTGCCTAGCGTGAAGGGGCCGAGGAACTTAACCACCGGCTGGAACCTGTTGGCTTTGGCAGGATTCACGTTGCGGTCGATTTCGCCGTCGCCACCGATACTGAGTATCCGTTCCAGGTCGCCACCCCAGGCGCCGAGCACCTGGTCGAACAAATCCCATGATTTCACCCCTAACGCTTCACGGGCATAGAAGCTCGCGTGGGGGTCGGGTGTTTTGAAGCGGGTAAGGTCGAGCAGTCCCTCATCTACGATGGCGATGGTATAGGTCATGGCCTTTCCGTTGCTCTCGGAAACGGAGATACGCGATACGGTCTCCGGCCGTAGCGTCTCGGCGATACCGATCTGCGGTTTTAGTATTGTTTTCGGGTTCTCAATCAGCAGCGGTATCACGCCGTACATCCGTATGGGAAGGTCGTTTGCCGTTTGCTGGTGCGGTTGCAAGAGGGTCACGTTCACGAACACGTTTGGGGCCATGTCTTCAGTGGCTTCGAAGGTGTAAACGGTCTGTCCCTGTTCGGTATCGATCCACCAGCTATCGAGCACGCGGCTTCCATTTTCGATGCTGATGAGGCCACGACCGCCAACTGAAGAAGGAATGGTAAGCGTTACGTTCTCGCCGGCACGGTAAGTTTCCTTATCGGCGGTGAATGACAACATGGATGCCTCGGTGGGGTTGTTCTGCTGTTCACGTTCTGCCCAGCCCGGCCAGTCGATGTACAACGTTTTGCCGGTGGCGTGGCCGCTTTCGAGGTCGACCACGCGTATCAGGTAACGCCCCCAGTCGGGGTAGTTCACGCGGATGCTCCACTCGCCTATGCCGCTCTCCAGTGCAATGGTTTCTTTTTTTAGCAGCTGGTTGTATTTGTCCTGCGTGAAATTGCCAAGGTATTCGTCCTCTTGGTTCCACCACCAACGCCACCGTATTTTATAGAATTCTACTTGCACACGGCGCCTTCCGGTTAATTTCTTTCCGGCGGCGTCTACCGCCACAATATCCACGGCATGGTCCATATCGGTGAGCAGCCTACCCGATAGGCGGTCGCCCTGGGGCGTGCGTACGCCGATGTAGCTCGTGTATGGACTGTAAGGCATGTTTATGTTGTCGATGCTGAAATTACCCCCCGGTTCGAACACGCGTGTGGTAAAGCTGGCGCGGAGCATGCCCGGTGTGCCGTTTGTCCCACTGATATCCGCGGAAAAGGCCGCCTTTCCCGAGCCGTCCAACGTGCCATCAAACAGCACTTCGCTTTCCCTGGCGAAGCTTCGTGTCGGGTCGTCGAATGTATACGTCCGGTAGTCGTTGAAGGTGGTCGTTATAGGGGTCACCACGGCTTCCACACGGGCTTTTAGCCCTCGCACTTCGGCACCGAAAAGCCATTTTGCCGATAGGCTGATGGGTACGGAGTTGGCCTTGGTCAACATGGCCTTTCCGCCGAAGTCCAGGTCGATTTTCAGCCGGTTGGGCATCACGGTCTCGATTTTCAACGTCTTCTGGAATACGGCACCACCCACGCTTACTTTGGCTACCCAATTGCCCGTTGGTGCGGTAGTTTCGGTTTTCGATTTGAAGGTGTAGAAACCGTTGGTGTGCTTCGATTCCACCAGCCGTCTGTAGAGTTGCCCTTTGGGATTATGCAGCTCGAAAGTAACGGGATGCCCTTCAGGAAGGAGGCCCGACTGGTTTTCCATGATGAAGCCCACGAACAACGAATCGCCCGGCCGCCATACGCCACGCTCGCCATAGATAAATCCTTTGATCCCTTGTTGCACCAGATCGCCGCCCACGTCAAATCGACTCAGCGGGAGGGATGAACCGTCGTCCAGTTTAAGGTATCCACGCTCTTCATTTTTTGCGGCGATCAACATGAAGGGCTTGCGGGGCACCTCCGCTTTGGCGAAGCCGTCGCTGTTTGTGGTGACGGTTTGGATCACCTGTTGCTGGTAATCCAGCAGTTTTAACTCTACATCCGCCATCGGCTGGGCCGTGAGGATACTGGTGGCGATAATGTTTACGCTATTGTCGTTGCCACGTTTTGCGATGAGGCCGATGTTCGAGGCCAGCATGTCGCGACTGGCCCAGCGCCCGGTGGTATAGTACGCGCTGTGGCAGGGGTTATCGCGTTCGTCCCAATTGTAGTCGTAGGGGTAGTAATTATTATAGCGCCCCCAAAACTCGTCGTCGTCATCAATCGGGTCGCCATAATAATAATTGCGCTGTTGTACCTCGGCATCGCCGATAGCTTCGGCATCCGCATCACTACATGGGTACACCGAATAACTATGGCGGAACCCGATCAATATGCGGTAGATGGCCCCAGGCTCGGCTTTGAGCAATTGGTCGATGTCCAACGAAAAGCGATTTTTGCGGTGCAGGTTTATGCTCTTGTCGGTATCGAGCGGTATGGTCTTCTGCACCACGGGTCGGGCTACGCGCCGCAATTCGTAATTGCTGTCGTACGTCTGCTGGAAATATTGCGGTATGTTGTTTTCAAATATTTTCACAATGGTCACGTCAACCGCCCTTAGGTTCACCGCTTCAAACGGCATGGTGAGTTTGCCGGAGCCCGGTAGGATGGTCCCTTTCCCGGGGATGGTGACGGAAGGTAGCCGGT